>JAIXVK010000452.1 GCA_027483085.1 Comamonadaceae bacterium
TCGATCAACAGTGTACCGGTGCTCGTGCCGCCGTTATAGGCGTAAGTAGCCTGTGCATTGCCCGTATTACTGAAGCTACTCACGATGCTGAAGGTGCCGTTGCCCAGGCCTTCGAACACAAGCTTGTCTTGTCCCACCACAAAGTCGTTGATGGTGTCGGACACGGTCATGCTCGATTGCAGGGTGTCGCGGAAGATGAAGCGGTCAGCACCGTTGCCGCCGATCAAGATATCCGCACCGTTGCTGCCGATCAGACTGTCATCGCCATTGCCGCCATCCAGGCGGGAGCCGACAGTGGCCAGTGCCAGAGTGATCGTGTCATCGGCCACACCACCGATGATGCTCTCGATGCCCGATGCAGTGACATTGTTGGCCCCGTTGCCGGACAAGCGCAAGATGTCAGAGCCGGCGCCGAGGTTGAAGGTCATGCCCGATGCCACCTCACCCAGCGTGATGTCATCGCTAGCCCCACCTGCAATCAGTGTTTCCACTCCCACAATCGTCACCTGATTGGTGCCGCTGGTTGCCAAGGTCAGGGTATCGCTCGCACCGCCCAGGTCCACGGTGGCGTTGGTGATCGCCGTGGTGTAGGTGATGCGGTCGCTGCCGCTGTTGCCATTCAAGAACTCCACACCCGACACCGAGAAGCTGTTCACGCCGCTCGACAGGTTCAGGGTGTCTGTGCCGCTTGCCAGGTTGATCACGCCGCTCGAGAGGGTCGTGGTCAAGGTGACAGTATCTGCCCCCGAGTTGCCGATGATGGTCTCAACGCCCGAGGCGGTGATATTGTTGGTGAAGTTGCCCAAGGTCAACGAGTCCAGGCCGGCCGCCAGGTTGTAAGTGGTGCCGTTGACCGCGGCGGTCAGGGTGATGACATCCGCTGCGGCATTGCCAGTAATGGTTTCAATCGTGCCGTCCGAGAGCGTGAACGAGTTGGCGCCGTTGAAGAGCCGGAGCTCATCCACACCGTCGCCACCCGTCAGGCTGGTGACGCCCGTAACCACGGCACCGAAAGTGATGGTGTCGTTGCCAGTGCCCCCGAGAATGGTTTCCACGTTAGAGGCTGTGAAGTCGTTTCCATCATTACTCAGGGTGAGCTTGTCGCCCGAAGTACCCAAATCGATCACATTGCCAGTCAGCCCTGCGGTGAAGGTCAGGCTGTCTGTACCGCCAGTGCCCAGCACACTCTCCACATTCATGACGGTGAGGGTGTTGACACCTGAGCCGGCCAGAATCAGCTTGTCGGTGCCCGCGCCCAGGTCGTACACGCCTGCAGTTTGCGCAGCTGTCAGGGTAATGGTGTCTGCTCCGGCGTTGCCGTTCAGTGTTTCCACACCAGCCACACTGGCGGTGTTGGCAAAGTTCGCCAGATTCAGGGTGTCGGTGCCCGAGCTCAGGTTGATCAGCGCGTTGACCGCTTGTGTAGTCAGGGTGATCGTGTCTGCGCCCGAGTTGCCGGTCACTGTTTCCACGCCTGCCAAGGTCGCCACGTTGACAAAGTTGCCGAAGGTGATGGCATCAGCCCCCGCACCCAGGTTGTAGAGGTTGCCCGTCGCACCGTTGGTGCTAAGCGTGATCACGTCAGAGCCGGAGTTGCCGATGACGGTTTCTACCGAGTTGGTCAGCGTGATGTTGTTGACACCGTTGAACAAGCGCAAGACATCGTTGCCGGCCCCGAGGTTGAACGAGCCACCGGCCGCGGCATTGGCCAGCGTGATGTCGTCGACACCGGCGTTGCCCACAATGGTTTCTACACCCAGCGCCGTGAGCGTGTTATCAAAGTTGGCCAGAGTGAGGGTGTCTGTGACACCGCCACCGAGGTTGAAGTTACCAGCCGTCACTTGCGTGCCGAAGGTGATGCGGTCGTCGGCCGCGCCACCGGTGACACTCTCGGTATTCGACAGCGTGAGGGTGTTGGCCACGGCAGCAAGGGTCAGTTTGTTGACGCCTCCACCCAAGTCAATCACACCATTGGTCATGCCCGTGCTCAGGGTCAAGGTGTCATCGCTGACGTTAGCAGTGATGGTTTCCGCATTCGATACCACCAGGGTGTTGACACCTGAGGTGGCGGCCAACACCAGGGTGTCTACGCCCAAGCCCGTGTTCACCAGGGCGGCTGTCATGTTGGTGGCGATTGTTACGGTGTCGGCACCGCTGCTGCCGGTCACGGTTTCGACGTTGGAGAGGGTGACGGTGTTGCCGTTGCCGCTCAAGGTCAGTTGATCCGTGCCCGCGCCCAGGTCGAAACTGCGGGATGCAACTGCGGCGCTGAGCGTGATGACGTCATTGGCCGCGCCTGCCACCAAGGTTTCGATGTCGGTGTTCAGCGTGAGCGTGTTGGTGCCGGTGGTAGCCAGGACCAGGGTATCGGTACCCGCGCCCAGCGAGATGTTGGCACCACTCACTGCTGCGCTCAAGGTGACGGTGTCATCGCCAGCGAGGCCCACAATGGTTTCAATATTGCTGGCCGTCAAGGTGTTGGCCCCTGCACCAGACAGGGTCAGTTTGTCTGTACCGGCTGCCAGGTCGAAGGTTTGGCCGGTCACGGTATTGCCCAGGGTAATGAAGTCAGCGCCCGCATTGGCCACCAGTGTTTCCACGTTGGTAACCGTCAGGGTGTTGGCACCATTGAACAAGACCAGTTTGTCGCTGCCGTCGCCCAGGTTGATAGTTCCGGTCGATACCGCGGTGGTCAAGGTGATGGTGTCCACCAAGTTGCCGCCCAGCAGGGTTTCAACGCTGTTGCCCAGAGACAAGGTGTTGGCAAAGTTTCCGAGCTGCAAAACGTCGGCGCCCGAACCCAGGTCGATGTTCAGACCCGAGGCCGCGGTGGCAAGAGTGATGGTGTCAGCGCCTGTGCCTCCCACGATCGTCTCGATGTTGGACAAGGTGGCGCTGTTGATGCCGTTGGCCAGTGTCAGTTTGTCTTGGCCGGCGCCAAGGTCAAACTCACCGTTGGTGGCCAATGTGCCGAGGGTGATGGTGTTGACCCCTGAGGTGCCAATAATGCTTTCTGTGTTGCGCACCGTGAGGGTGTTCACCCCGGTAGCCAGGGTCAGCACATCAACGCCAGAGCCCAGGTCGTAGGTGCCTGAGGATTGCGCGCTACTCAAGGTCACCAAGTCCGCACCGGAACTGCCAGTCAAAGTCTCCACGCCGCTCAAGGTGACTGTATTGCCGGCTCCCGCGAGGGTCAGCGCGTCTGTGCCGCCGCCGAGGTTGTAGACATTGCCATTGACCGCAGCATTGAGCGTGATCGCATCGTTGGCGGAGTTGCCGGTGACGGTTTCAATGTCACTGCCCAGTGTGATGGTGTTAGCGGCGTTGGCAAGATTCAAGATGTCTGTGCCCGCGCCCAGCACCAGGCTGGTAACACCAGACAGGCCGGCACCGAGGGTGACCGTGTCGTTGCCGTTGTCGCCAACAATGGTTTCTACACCGGTCGCCGTCAAGGTGTTGTTGAAGCTGCCCAGGGTCAGGGTGTCTGCACCGCTGCCGAGGTTGAAGTTACCCGTGGTGGTTTGGGTCGTCAGGGTGACGGTGTCAGCGCCGGAACCACCCAGCACCGACTCCACGCCATTGAGTGCCA
>JAIXVK010000553.1 GCA_027483085.1 Comamonadaceae bacterium
CGGCCATGAGGCCATCAACAGCGTGGTGAGAAACAGGGCCAACAGCCCCCATGCGGAGTTCGTCATTAAAAACTCTCCGCGCGCACCAGCGCATAGACCAAATACACCAACAGCAGGGCTGCACAGGTGCCGCCCAAGCTGTACACCACGTGAAGGGTGTTGACCGTTTCCATCGTTTTCTCCTGCATCAAATCGATGGGAGAAGTGTGTTCAGACGCGCGTAAAAACGGGGATGAGATTCGCGGGGCGGGTGTAAAAAAAGCGTAAATGTGCGGGGCTTCCGCCCATCTGGCTGTGGCCACCCGGGATGTGCATCACCTCCATGCGGGCTTCTCATGCCATGTCGCCATCCATCGCATGAACTGTTCGGCGGGTAGCGGTCTTGAGATGGCGTAGCCTTGGGCCAAGTCACAACCCAAGTCCATGAGTAGTCGGCCATGCGCTTCTGATTCGACGCCTTCCGCGATGACCTCGCGCTTGAATGCGGCGGCCAGACCGATAACACCTTTCAAAATGGCCAGATCATCGGGGTCGACCAGCATGTCTCTCACAAAACTTTGGTCAATCTTGAGCTGCTTCACGTGCAAACGCTTGAGATAGGTGAGTGACGAGTACCCGGTGCCGAAATCATCCAGCGCAAAGGTCACCCCCATGGCGGCGCACGCTTCAATCACCTTTGAGGCCTTGTCGATATCCTCCAGCGCGCTGGTTTCCAGGACTTCCAAATTGAGGCAACCCGGTGCAACGTTCGGAAACTGCGCGAACAAAGCCCCGAGTCTTTCCACAAAATCATCCTGCTGCAAATGGTGTGCGCCTACATTGACGCTGACGGCCATCAGCAAGCCAGCCTTCTTCCACGCCTCAATTTGTTTCAATGCCTCTGCAATCACCCATTCACCGACTTGAATGGAAAGGGTGTCGTTTTCGATCACCGGCAGAAACTCCGCGGGCGGGATCAAGCCTCGCTCAGGGTCTTGCCAACGGACCATAGCTTCGGCGCCCACCACCTCGCCGGTTCGCATATTCACCTTCGGCTGGTAGTGGAGCACCAGTTCCTGGCGTGAAAGGGCTTTCCGGATCCTGTCCAGACTGGCGTGGTGTCCACGCAGGGTGCTGTAGTGTTCCGCGTCGAATAAGTGGAAACGGTTCTTCCCGGCAAGCTTGGCTTGGTACATCGCCTGGTCGGCCTGACGAAGCAGCTGATCAGCGTTGACCTCATCGCGTTGGGGAAAGAATGTCATCCCGGCGCTTGCCGATAACTGCAACACCGATTCGCCCACATAAATCGGCTGGGCGGCAGCGGCCAGCAGGGGTGCCAAAAGCGGGGTGCCGGTAGAGGGGTCATCAAGGTCTGTCAGCACGACCACAAACTCATCCCCACCCAACCTTGCCAAGGTATCCCGCTCTTTCAGCGCCGACTTCATCCGCATCGAGAGGGTGAGCAATATTTGGTCCCCCGTGCTGTGTCCGTATTGATCATTGATTCCCTTGAATCCATCGAGGTCCAGAAACGCAATGGCCAAGTGTTTGCCCTGGCGTTTGGCGTTGGCCATCTCTTGGTCGAGTCGGATCGCAAAAAGCACCCGGTTCGGGAGGCCTGTCAGTGCATCAAAGTGGGCGATGTGCTCCAGTTGGCTCTGGTGAGCCTTCAAGGAAGTAATGTCTGAGGCGAGCCCCACGTATTGTTTGGTTTTTCCTGATGGATCCCTGACCGCACTGATGGTGAGCATCTCTGCATAAAACTCGCCTGATTTGCGGCGGTTCCAAACCTCTCCGCTCCAGTAGCCTTGGGCCTCGAGTGAGTTCCACATGCCGGCATAAAAGTCTGGGCCTTGACGCCCCGAACTCAGAAAACGCGGATTTTGTCCAATCGCCTCGTCTCTGGAGTAGCCGGTGATGGCGCAAAAGGCATCATTCACGTCAATGATGGTTCCCAGTGCATCGGTAATCATCAAGGACTCGCGGGCGTTGTTGAACACGCTGGCAGCCAATTGCAATTTGGACTCTGCCGCCTTGCGCTCCGTGATGTCGCGCATCGCCACCTGCACGGCCGGTGCGCCCATGAATTGGATGGGCGCACCTTGTACTTCCACATCAATCACAACGCCGTCCTTGCGGACGAATCTTTCCTCGATCAGCGGCATGGCTTGGCCTTGGGCAGCCTGGGTAGCCCAGCGCTCCTCGACGATGGGACGGTAGTCCGGATGCAAAAAATCCAGCGCAGGCCTGCCAACCAGCTCTTCAGACGAAACCGCCCCCATCATCTGAACTGCCGCCGGGTTCACAAACACGATGGTGCCGTTTTGGTGCACCGCAATCGCTTCGCGGGTGTACTCCACCACCGTGCGATACCGGCGCTCACTTTCTTGCAACGCCACCTTCGCGGCCTTGCGCGCACTGATGTCTGAGGTGGTGCCGATGACCCGTAACGGTTTGCCGTGGGTGTCTCGCTCGACCACGCGGCAACGCGCCCTGACCCAAATGATGCTGCCGTCATTGCGCAGCATCCGGAACTCGATCTCCACGGTGCCTGTACCACCCTGGATAAAGGATGGCATCGCGCGCATCACGCTTGCTAAGTCATCCGGGTGGACGCGGCTTTTCCACTCTGCAGCGCTGTTGCCCAGTTCCAAGTCGGCGAGTTGCAGCATCTGTTTCAGACGGGGTGAGTAGTAGGTGTCCCCGGTCTGGATATTCCAGTCCCACAGGCCGTCGCCGGCATCCTCGATCGCAAACTTCCAGCGTTGCTCGCTGGCTTGCAAGGACGCCTCGATCTTTTTGCGCTCCGTAATGTCCTGTCCGTTAAATTGCAACATTTGCTCGCCGGTCACCGGGTCTAGCACCGGACGCGCTTCGATCCGGTACCACCGGGGGCCTTCCAAGGTCAGCAGCTCCGCTTCGGTGGCGTGGATGTGGCCGGTGCGCACATCGGTGAGTGCGGCCCAAGCCTTCTCCGGGGCGGCAAACATCATGAAAAAATCGTTGTGTCGCTCACATTTTTTGGCTACCCCGAGGTGCCGCACTGCCGCAGGGTTGCGCATGACAGCGCTTCCGTCACAGAGCCTATGCATCGCGATGATGACCGGCGTTTGCTGCATGGCCTCGGCGCCCCGGAGCACGGAGGGCGAAAGCGGCGTGGCGACTTGTGTTGCCTCGTACAAGATGGCCACAGTGCCATCGTCCAGCATCATTCCGATGCTGTGGGCGTTCAGCGTGGTGGGCTTGCCTTTGGGGTACACCGTCCATTGATCACGGCCGGTGTGGCCGCAGGCGTGCATGGTCATGTGCACCTGATTTCGTGCGATTGCGCTGTCCGAAAGACTCGAGAAATCACGCGCCAGAAACTCATCCAAGGAGTCTGCCCCCCAATAGCGCAGACCGGCTGCATTCGCCCAGCGCATGCATTTCTTGCCCAGGTCGAAGACCCACATGGGCGTATCCGTCCACTCCAGGGCTACTAGATCGTGGGTATGCAGATAGCGTGATCGGGGCGCCGCAGACTTAGTAGCCACCGCTAGCTGCCATCAAATAGGTTTTGCCATCGGCGTACGGCCCGGTGAGTGGGGAGATGGCTTGGCAGGTTGCGGGGTTACTTACTTTTTTCACTTCAATGTCCAGGGTGTAAGACGTACAGGTGGTGTTGGTAAATCCCGCCGCAGTACGTTTGATACCGCACAGCAGAAATGGAGCGCTCAGAGCAGTTCACTTTGTCGCGCACAGAGAGGCTTCCCCGCTTTTTGTGGATGCAGGGAGTCTGAGTTTGGACTGTATTGGCATACGGGTATATGTCAATTTGACATGGATCAAGAGCCGTGCCGAATGCTGACCAGAGTGCCAGGTTTGCAAAAGCCGATATCCATAATTCGCGCAACTTCAAATGGGAAAACTCAGATCTTCAAGGGTACGAAGGTAAGCACCAAGTTGGCTCTCGGCTTCGGTGTAGTGGTGGTGTTGTTGCTCATCGTCGTCACGGTCTCTACTGTCTTCCGTATCCGGGCTATCAACGACGACATCGCGAACATCGTGGACGATCGCTCGATCAAGCTGTCCCTGGGCTCCGGCATGACTTTGCGGCCATCGTCTTTGCCCGTCAGGCAGGCACCGTTCCAGCGCTCGATCGACAAGCCCCTCCGGTCACGGGCGTTGGCGCCCAGCAAATAAGAAGAGGAGAAATGGGAGTGGGCCGCTTTTTGAGGCGGTAGTGCCTCACTTGCGCTTCTTGTCCACGCAAGCCGCACGCAAAAACTGGCCGGCCACAAAGATGTCGCGCTCTACCGCGCGGCGCACAGCGGCGCTGTCGCGCTGCGCGAGGGCTCGCACCAGGTCGTCGTGGGCGTCGTTGAGCACGGCGCTGGCATCCGGGGTGTCAAACAGGCGGTTGGAGATGGGGCCGGCCCGCAGCCACAGGGTGTCTATCAGCTGAAACAGCAGGGGCGAGCCGGCGGCCTTATAGAGCAGCACATGGAAGTCTTCGTTGATGTCGAGGTAGCGCTTGGCTTCACCCGCCTGCAAGGCGGTGGCCATGTCGGCGCTCCAGCCTTGCAGGGTGGCGATCTGCGCTGCATCCAGCCGCAGGCAGCCACGCTCGGCGGCTTCGCCTTCGAGCATCATGCGCATTTGCAGCAGGTCGTCAAACTCGGGCAGCGAGAGGCGGGGCACGGTCACCCCGGCATTGGGCACATTGACCAGCGCACCCTCGGCGGCCAGCCGCTGCAAAGCCGCGCGCACCGGCATCTGGCCCACGCCCATGTCGGCGGCCACGTTGCGGATTTTGAGCCGCTCGCCGGGCAGAAAGCGCCCCACCGTGATCCACTGCCGCAGCGTGGTGTACACGCGGTCTTGGTCGGTGCTGGTGCCGTTCTCTGGGGTGGATGCTTCGCTCATGGGGCGATAGTGTCCACCACAAACGCCTCCATGCCGGCCAGCAGGCGGTCCACATCGTCGGCGGTGGTGTCAGGGCACACCAGCATCATGTTGTGGAAGGGCGTGATCACCAGGCCCCGGTTCAGCAGGTAGAGGTGAATGTTCTGCTCCAGCGCCGGGTTCAAGATGCGGTCCGCCTCGCTGCCGTTGCGCGGTGGCGTGGGGGTGAACTGGAACTCGGTGCGCGCACCCACTTGCGTCACGCACCAGCCCAGGCCGTGGCGCGCAATCATGGCGCGTAGGCCATCCGCCAAGCTGGTAGCCAGGGTGAACATGTGGGCGTAGGCCGCGTCCGTCATCACCTCGGCCAGGTTGGCGCGCATCGCGGCCATGGTCAGCAAGTTGGCAGTGAGCGTGGTGCCTATGCCGCTGTGGCCGGGCGGTGCGTTGCGCTTGGCAGCCTCGGCGCGGGCAGCCGCGTCGGCGCTAAAGCCATACACCGCGCAGGGCACGCCACCGGCCACGGGTTTGCCCAGCACCAGCAAATCAGGCTGCAGGCCATGGGCGCGGGTGTAGCCGCCGGGCCCGGTGCTGATGGTGTGCGTCTCGTCGATCAGCAGCAGCGTGCCGTAGCGGCGGCACAGAGCCTGCGCCGCTTCCCAAAAGCCGGGCTCGGGCAGCACCATGCCAATGTTGGTCATGGCCGGTTCGGCCAGCAGGCAGGCCACCTGGCCGTCGGCCAGCGCAGCTTCCAGCGCGGCCAGGTCGTTGAACTCTACGCTGCGCGTGGTGCGGGTGATGTCCACCACCTGGCCCAGCAGGCTGTCGCGCGTGCGCGGCTGGCCGTCCACCAGGTCTACAAACACATCGTCCACCGTGCCGTGGTAGCAGCCATTGAAGATCAGCACCTGCGTGCGTTGGGTCAGCGCGCGCGCCCAGCGGATGGCAAAGCGGTTGGCGTCAGAGGCCGACAGCGCAAACTGCCACACCGGCAGCCCGAAGCGACGGGCCAGCTCCTCTGCCACCCACACGCCGTCTTCGCCCGGCAGCATGGTGGTAATGCCTTGTGCCCCTTGAGCTGCAATGGCGCGGGCCACCGCGGGCGGGCTGTGGCCGAACATGGCCCCCGTGTCGCCGAGACAAAAGTCCACATAGCGGTGGCCATCGGCGTCGGTGAGCCGCGCGCCTTGCGCGTGGGCCAGGTGCAGCGGGAAGGGCGTGGACCAGTCGCTCATCCAGTGCAGGGGCACGCCAAACATCAGGTGCTTGGCAGCCCGCTGTGACAGGGCGTGGGAGGTGGGGTTGGCAGCCGCATAGGCAGCGCGCTCGCGATCGCGCACGGCGGCCAGGCGTTGCGGGTCCAGGTGGCGCAAAACGGGTGTGTCGGTCTGTGTCATGGCGGTTCTCTGGTGCGTGCGGGGTCTAGACCAACAGCAACAAGTGCTCGCGCTCCCAGGAGCTGATCACGCGGTTGTAGGTGGCGTACTCCAGCTCTTTCACGGCGCAAAAGGCGTCCACAAAACCACCGCCTAGCACCTCGCGCATGGGCTCACAACTGCGCATGGAGGCAATGGCGTCTTCCAGGTGGCGGGGCAGCTCGTGGCTCACGTTCCAGGCGCTGTCGGTGGTAGGGGCGCTGGGCGTCAGGCCCTGGGTCATGCCCAGATAGCAGCAGGCCAGCGTGGCTGCCATGGCGAGGTAGGGGTTCACGTCCACGCCGGGCACCCGGTTTTCTACCCGGCGGTTGGCGGAGCTGGACTTGGGGATGCGGATGCCGCAGGTGCGGTTGTCATGCCCCCAGCGCACATTGATGGGCGCCGACATAAAGGGCGAGAGCCGCCGGTACGAATTCACATACGGCGCAAACATGGGCATGAGCTGCGGAATGTAAGCCTGCAGCCCTGCAATGCACTGCCCGAACAGCGGGCTGGCCGAGCCATCGGGCAGGCTGAAGATGTTGTTGCCCTCGGCATCCAGAATGCTCTGGTGGATGTGCATGGCGCTGCCCGGCTCCTGCTCCATGGGCTTGGCCATGAAGGTGGCAAAAATGCCGTGGCGCAGCGCCGTCTCGCGCACCGTGCGCTTGAACAAAAACACCCGGTCCGCCAGCTCCAGCGCATTGCCGTGGCTGAAGTTGATCTCCATCTGGCCAGGGCCGGCCTCGTGGATCAGCGTCTCCACCCCCAGGTTGTGCTGCTGGCAAAAGCTGGACAGTTCCATGAAGAAGGGGTCGAAGTCATTGACCGCATCAATCGAATAACTTTGCCGCCCGGCCTCGGGCTTGCCGGTGCGGCCCAAGGGTGGCTGCAGGGGCTCGTGCGGGTTTTGTTGGCGGGCCACCAGATAAAACTCCATCTCAGGCGCCACCACCGGCGTCCAGCCGCGTTCGTCAAACAGCTTGAGCACGCGGCGCAGCACTCCGCGTGGCGAGATTTGCACCGGGCTGCCGTCCCACTCCTGGCAGTCGTGGATCACCACTGCCACCGGCTCGGCCGCCCAGGGCACCACACGGGCGGTGCTCACATCGGGCAGGCAGACCATGTCGGGGTCGGTGTCGCCCACATAGGGGCCGTTGTCCGGCTGCTGGCCATTCACTGTGTTGAGCAGCACGCTTTTGGGAATGCGCATTTCCCCCGCCGCCAAAAACAGGTCACGCGGCAGGATCTTGCCGCGCGCAATGCCCGTCATGTCGGGGATGACGCACTCCACCTCGTGGATGCGGTGCTGGGTCAAAAAAGCTTCAATGGCGCTGGGAGTAGACATGCGTATAGCCGGGAG
>JAIXVK010000670.1 GCA_027483085.1 Comamonadaceae bacterium
AGCGGATGATGGTCCGCTTGGTCGCGATGGCTTATAACGCCCACAAACTTCGAAGTGTCTGCAACGGAGATGGCACTTTGGCCTTCGGCGCCGGCTTGTCTGACCCCGAGGACCCGGACGTTTCGCTCACTGATTTCACAGGGCAGAAGCGCCTGTGGATTGAGGTGGGTCAGCCGGAAGACAAGCCCATCTCCAAGGCTTGCAACAAGTCCGACGCGGTATTGCTATATCCATTTGCACACTCGGCGGACATCTGGTGGAAAGGTATCGAGTCGAAATTGAGCCGCTTGGACAAGCTGCAGGTTTGGCGTATTCCCTCTGCAACGTCCCAAGCTTTGGCGAAACTGGCAGCGCGCAGCATGCAGTTGCAAGCGACGGTTCAAGAGGGCAACCTCATGCTGGGAGATGGAAGCAGCACCGTGGATATCGAGCCCATCCGCTGGAAGTAGTACGGGCTTATAGCCAAATCCGCCCTGTCCCGCCGTATTTACTGCGGAAACAGCTATTATTTTTATAGCAGATTCGCCTTTGAACGCGATTCTGCTGAACGCTCCGCATAGCGGTTAAAGCGCCACGACGTGGCATCTAATGTGATGCGCCGCCAGGTTGCACGCTTTTCGGCGGGACCCATTTGCGGCCAAAGCTGCACCTCCTCAAAGGTACGCCCGCAACCTTTGCAGAGCTCATCGCCTTGGCTGGTGGAGCAGATCGCAATACACGGCGTATCGGGTGTCGTTTCATACCAAGTCTGCCAAGCCGCGAGCGCTTTTGCCGGCATGCTGAACTCGTCCGCCTCCGTCTCGTGGTAATAGATGAGCAATGCGTAGACCTCGGCGAGGGCACGTGTGGAGCTCGGTAGCGACACACCATCGGGAGAAGGCTCGCGCGCACGCCAGAAATTGATGGCCGACTCAATATCGGTGATGTGTATGCCTGCCACGCTTGTCGATTGCCTCTGGTGCCTGAAGGGAGGCGGATGATATACCGAGGCCCCCTTCCAGCGGAGCGAGGGGTCTTGCCTGACGCGAGGTGGAGAGTAGCAATCTCTTGCCCCTGAAATCTATACGCCTACAAGTTTTGTTGTTATAGTTCGTCCTACTCCGAAGGGGAGTAGCTCCAAGCGTTGCAAAACGCTTCGACTGATCGTCAATACGAAGCCTGCGCTTCCGGTCTGTCGGGGTTCCCATCTATGGGTGCCTGAGCAAGACCTTCGATTCATGTCCCTTGCGGGCGGAGTCGTTGGCGTGGCTTTATAGCTCCTTTAACCTCTTCGCCTACAGCGGCTCCTCTTTCTCGTTGTTAGGATATTTCATGGAATTCATGTCAGCGCCTTGGTGGTCTGCCCTACTGACCATCATCTTGATCGATCTGGTGTTGGCTGGCGATAACGCTATCGTTATCGCGTTAGCCGCACGCAACCTGCCCCCCGCACTGAAACAAAAAGCGATTATTTGGGGCACCGTAGGCGCCATCGTCGTTCGCTCCGTAATGACTGTAGGGGTCGTATGGCTCTTGAAGATCCCTGGTCTGATGTTGGTCGGCGGCTTGGGCTTGCTGTGGATTGCCTATCAGCTCCTCGCTGACCAGGGCGATGGCGATCACGATGGCCCCTCGGCCAGCACATTTTGGGGTGCCATGAAGACCATCATCGTGGCAGACGCACTGATGGGCGTTGACAACGTATTAGGCGTAGCAGGTGCAGCGCACGGCGCCATGGACTTGGTCATCATCGGCCTGCTGATCAGCGTTCCGATCGTGGTTTTCGGTAGCAACGTGGTTCTCAAGTTGGTGGAGCGCTTCCCTTCCATCATCATGATCGGCGCGGCTGTGCTTGCGTTTACCGCAGCCAAGATGGTAGTTCACGAGCCTTGGTTGGTGTCCTTCTTTGGCACAGATGCTGACTTGACAAGCACACAAAGCATGACCCGCTGGGCGGTCTATGTGCTGGCCATTGTGGCCGTCTTGGGTGCTGGTTGGTTGACTCAGAAACGCAACTCGGCAGGTGATACCGCCGCCTGAGCTTCCTGATGCGGGCTCAGTGCTATGCTGAGCAACATGAAACTTATCTTTAAATGGCTGCTATGCGCTGCCGCCTTACTGGCGGTAGCGCATTTTTACAGTGGCGTACAGGTGCAGAGTTTCGGCTCAGCACTGATCGCGGCACTGGTTGTAGGCCTGTTCAATGCGGTCCTCCGGCCCATTTTGGTAGTCCTCACCTTGCCGGTTACCTTGCTGACATTGGGACTTTTTCTCTTTGTTATCAATGCCACACTGTTCTGGTGGGCCGCAAGCCTATTGGATGGATTCGCGGTGCGGGATTTCAGCGCTGCCTTGTTGGGTTCTTTGATATACACCGTGGCCGGCATAGTGATCAACTCAGCGCTCGATCGCTTGTTCCCGAAGTAGCTGCTCAATTTGTCGCAAACGCACATCGACGATCGACACCTCGATGTGATCGACCGGAGCAAGCTTAGACTTCGATAGCTCCTGTGCAGCTTTTAGCCGCGCAATGGCGCCAGCGTAGTCAAGCTGGGCGAAATTCACCTCGGCCTCTGCACGTACAGCTGCTACTGTGCGCCCCTGTGCTGCCCGTGCACTCGCCAACGCTTGCCACATTGACGCATCAAGCGGATGCTCGAGGACCCAAAGCTGAGCCGCGTCCGCAGCAGCATCTGCCGAGCCTAGCCCTGTTTGAATGCCGACCCACATCAAGAGCTCAGCACGCGTTTTAGGAGACGCTTTTTGAGCTAACGCTTCCAAAGCTGCTGCGGGTCGCCCTTCAGCCAATGCCAGCTCTGCACTCACATAGCGCCATTGCCGCATTCCAGCATCGTCATTGGCAACCAACAACCGCAGAGCGTCCCGATAACCTACAGCGCGGCCAAATTCACGTAACTTGATGGACGCTAGCATCGAACCGTAGAGGGCTCCGACACGCTGATAAGGCGTGAGCTTTGACAATGCCGCGGACTCTGCCTCGGAATACCAGTTACGAAGACCATCCACTGACGCATTCGATAGTAAGCGCGCCCTAGCCGACACCATGCTGTGCTCAAGAGAGCCAGAAGGCACTTTGTCCACGCCATCAGGAATTCGTGACTTCATGTCGGCAATGCGCTCGGTAGTCAGAGGGTGACTGCGCAGATACGGAAAACTCCCGGCATCGTTATTTCGATTGGTCAGCTGCAGCTTTTCAAACATGCTGACAAAAGCAACGGGCGAAAAACCTGCCTTGGTGGCCACCTCAAACCCTGCCCGATCAGCCTCACGCTCCATGTCGCGAGAAAAATTCAGTTGCGACTGTGCAGCCACAGCCTGCCCACCCACGATGACCGCATTAGCACCCGCCGGGTTAGTGCTCGCGGCTAACGCTCCCAAGATCATCGCGCCTACCAACAAAGGCGTTTGCTCACTTTGTCGGCTGATTAGGCGCGCGATATGTCGTTGCGTGACGTGGCTGAGCTCATGAGCTAAAACAGATGCAAGTTCGTCTTTTGACGAAACGACACCCACAAGCCCTAGGTGAATACCAAAGTAACCGCCAGGCAAAGCGAAGGCATTCACAGTACGGTCTTTGCGTTGCAGCAGGCGCCAAGCAAATGCAGCGTCCAACTCAGGTGAAATATCACCCCGCTCTCGCGCAGCAGACATTAAAGGACGCCAGAGAGATTGAAGGTAATCAGCGATAGCTGGATCATCAAGATAATCGGGATCACTGTAAAGACTACGGGCGATTTGGTCGCCTAAACGACGCTCTTGAGCATAAGGAAGCTCCGCGGCACCTGACTCACTAATAACCAAAGCGCCACAGTAAAATAAGAAACTTAAAATAAACTTCATCAAGAAATTCTCACCTGTCGGAGCAAAGGGTAAGTAGCGCACCAAAAATATTTATTTTATATTTGAAATTCTTTGCCAACCATTCCTGTAAGCCA
>JAIXVK010000573.1 GCA_027483085.1 Comamonadaceae bacterium
CCCCGGGGCAAACACCACACTGCTGAGCTCTGCGCCACCACCGCCCACAAAGGCATTGGCCAGCAAGCTGAAAGGCGCGGTAATGGCTTTGGTCACCAGGTTGGTAATCACCTGCCAAATCACAGGTCCCACACGGAACTGCGGGTCGTTGAGCGAGCCGCTGATCGGCAGGTCGAGGTTGATCACGCCATTGCGGTCAGCCAGCAGCGCCACTGCCAACTTGACGGGCAGGCTGGTGGGCGCACCGTCCACCTTGTCGCCGAAAGACAGCTGGTTGAGCACCAGTTTGTTGGCGGCAGTGAGCTGCCCATCAGGCTGCACGGTGTAGTGCACGTCCACACTCAGCTTGCCGCGCTCGATGCCGTAGCCGGCGTATTTGACCGCGTAAGGCGACAGGGGTGAGAGCTCAAGGTCGCGCACCAGGCCTTTCACATCCAACGCCAGCGGCTTTGCCAGCGGGTTGAGCTTGCCCAAAATTTCCAGAGAGGCTGTGCCCTCTGCGCGGCCGCGCAGCTCGAGGTCGGCCAATTGCACCACGCCACCGGTGGGCTGGTTGGAAAAGCGGCTGAGCTTGCCGGTCAGGTCGGTGAGGTTGGCGGTGTAGTTGGGCTGAATGAAGCGGTCGGAGAACAGCACCCGGCCATTGACCATGCTGATGGGCCCCATCTGGATGATGGCGGCCGGGCCCGCGGATGCAGTACTGGTGGCAGTCGCCGCCGAAAGCGCGGAAGATGCAGGTGCTGCGACACTAGCCGCCGCCGCTGCTGCAGTTTCTGCTCCTGCTGTTGCCGGTTTGGCTCCCTCGGCCGCAGGGGGTGCGCTCTGCCCCAGGTCTTGCAGGTTCAAACGGCCTTGCGGATTCACGATCAGGCGGGCATAAAAGTCAGACAGGGCCGCCTCACGCACCTGCACCTGGGTGGCAAGGCCGGGGGCCATAGTGAAGTCGATGCCGGGCACGTTCAGTGCCTTCCAGCTCAGCAGCTCCTCGCCCAGGCTCTCTGCGCCTTTGCCAGTCGTGTTGGCCCTGAAGTCTTCCAGCGCGGCATCGCCTTTCACGCTCACCTGCGGTCCGTTGGCGAGCGCCGCGAATCGCACCTGCCCCTTGAAGCTAGTGTCAGCGCGCAGCACGTCCAGGTTCAGGCCAAGGCCGGCATAGCCAAGCAGCGCATGGGCCGGCAGATCGGCGATGTCTACCTCACCCTGGGCGACCACCGGGTCCCACATCACATTGCCGGTGTAACGCAAGCTGCCTGCATCGGCCTGGCCGGATTTGAGCTTGGCGGCCACTTGCAGCGGCATGGGCTTTTTGCCGTCGGGCTGGATGTTTTTAGCTTGCACTTGCAAGCCACTGAGCTCCAGGCGCACCGGGCGCGCGGGCAGGCGGTCCGAGAACACCACGTGGCCTTCTTCGAGCTTGAATTCGCCCAGACTCAATTTCCATGGGGCCGGTGACTTGGCCACCACGGTTTTGGTGTCTGCGACCTTCGGGGCTGCAGGTTTGTTGGCAGTGGCATCGGCCACCGGTGCAGCAGCTTCGGTGGGTTTGAGCCAGCTTTCAAACATCCAGCGGCCCTCGGCGTCGCGGCGCACGCCGGTGCTGGGCTTTTGCAACAGTACCTTGCCCACCGTCGCGCTGCGGGCTTGGGTGTCCACCCGCACATCGCTCACCTCCAGCAACTTGAACTGCGGCATGTCGCCGGAACTAGGGCCGTTGTTGTTGCCAGTTGCACTGCCGTTCGCACCGCTATTTCCATTGAGGCGAGGCTCTGCAGCCGGCTTGTCGCCCACCAACGCCACATCGCGCAAAGCCAGATTTTGCACAACCGCAGTCTGGCGCTCGCCATCCCAAGCGATGTTCACCCGGGTATCCGCTTGCCCGCGCAAGCTTGGCACCAAGTAGGGCGACACATAACCCGACACCAGCCCCAGCCCGAAGTCCGACACGCTGGCCTCGGCCTTGCCCGCACCTACGGTGCCCTCGCCTTGCAGGCTGAGTTGAGCCGCAGGTGCCTTGGTGCCCGCGGCCAGGCTTTGCAAGCGGGCCTTCAAGTCCAGGGTAGCGGCTTCTTTCATGGGCCACTGGAGCTTGGAGACCGTGGCCTGGAAATCCCGCAGCCCCAAGCGGGTGGTGGGGGCGGTGACCTGGTCGGTCCAATCTATCGATGCATCTTTCAGGGTCAGCGTATCGAGCTGGAGCGCCCAGGGGGTGGGCGCTGGTGTTTCAGCATCTTTTGGGGCACTAGCGCTCGCAGAATCTGCGCGAGCAGCTATCTTTTTAGGAGTATTCGGTTTGGCGGGGCTGGGTGGCAGCAGGTTCAAGGCGCCATCGGCCGCGCGCACCACATTCAGCACCGGCGCATTGAGCGTGATGCCCGAGAGCTTCACGCTGCGCTCCAGCGGGCGCACATCTGCCAACCCCACCTGGAGGCTGTCGGCAGAAAAGAGTGGTTTGCCCTTGGTGTCTTGCACCGCCAAACGGCTCACGTTGACCGTGCCCGACAAGGTCACCGCCGTTTGCGGGCTCTGCACAAAGCCCAGTTGGATATCGGCATCCACCACTGCGCTCTGGGGTTTGACCGGCAAGTTGGCGGGCAGATAGGGCAAATAAGGCGCCAAGTCCAGCTGGCGGATGGTGAGTGCGGCATCGCCCTTGCGGCTTTGGGCAAACGGCGTGCCCTCGGCTTCAGAGTCGAAGCGGCTGCCATTGAGCACAAATGCCAGGCGGGGCGCGACCAGCACATCGCGCTTGGAGTCGAAGCTGCTCAAAAACGGCAGGCTGATCTGCAAGTCCCGCAGGGTGTGCTGGCGCTCTGCACCACCGGCGCGGTCGGCGTAATCCACACTGCCCTGGTTCAGGGTGAGGTTGTAGACCGCAAATTTGGGGGTGGGGCCGGCGGGGGTGTCGTCGGGTTTGTTCAGGCGCTCGAGGATGTCGTCAATGTCGTAGCGGCCGTCGCCCAAGTGGGTGAGCTGTGCTTTGGGCGCGTCTACCGTGACTGCATCAATCACCGGCGCCAGCCGGAACAGGGACTGCGCCTCTGCATCCACATACACCCGGTCCAGCGAGAACTGCACGCCCTTGCCGTCCGCGGTGGCCACCGCAAGATCGCGCACTGTGAGCTCCAGCGACCATGGAGAAAACGCAATGCTCCCGACGGTGACCTGCCGGCCCAGCAGCTCGCCCAAGCGGCTCTGGGCCTGGCTTTTGGCCAGTGCCGGAACCGCTGCCCAGGCCAGCGCCCACAGGGCCAACAAAGCACCGAGCCCCCACGCCAAACGGCGAAACCAGGGGGAAGAAACAAGAGCGCGTGGAGTCATGACAAGAATTCGTGGAGTAGCGTGCCCCTTGATGGTACCCAAGCACACGATTCACGGCAGCCATGGCAGCCTCTGTTGACTTGCATCAACCCCTCTGGCGCGCTGGCATGGGAAGCTCTGGCAAAAGACCCGAGGAGACACCCGTGAAACAAAGCAGCCTGCAAATCATCAGGGACGAGCATGCCGCGCTCAAGGCCATGCTGCAATCACTCACCATGATGCTGGACCGTGGTCCCGGTGACGAGGCCGAGTCGTTTTTCGATGTCGTGCGCGCCATGCTGTTTTATATCGATGAGTTCCCTGAAAAACTGCACCACCCCAAGGAGTCCAACCTGCTGTTCCCCCGTGTGGCGCGGGTCGCACCGCAGGTGATGGACGCCATCATCCAGCTTGAGGCTGACCACTCCCACAGCGAAACGGCGGTGCGCGACCTGCAGCACCTGCTCCTGGGCTGGGAGCTGATTGGCGAGAGCCGGCGCGCCGCTTTTGAAACGGCAGTGCGCCGCTATGTTCAGTCTTACCTGGCCCACATGCAGCTGGAAGAAACTGCCATCCTGCCAGTGGCCCAGACCGCCCTCTCCGACCAGGACTGGGCCGAGCTGGACGCAGCCTTCGAGGCCAACCGCGACCCGCTGGCCACCAAGGGCCGGCGCGACCCGGTGTACGACCGGCTGTTCACCCGCATCGTGATGCGAGCGCCCGC
>JAIXVK010000415.1 GCA_027483085.1 Comamonadaceae bacterium
GCCTGCTCGATGGTCGCCAACGCGGCCGGGTTGGCCAGCAGGTTGGTCAATGCGGTGTGCGCCTCTTGCAGGCTGGAGGTGATGTGGTTTTGCATGGCGCCCATTTTCGCGCAATCCCCACCAGCCCGGATCGACAGCGGTGCAAGACCCGATACAGGCCCTGCTCAAACCTCAATTTGCTATAAAAACAGTAGCTAGCTGCGCTTATTTTGCGAGGGCTACAGATCGAATAGACATAAAAAAGCCGCTCAAGAGCGGCTTTTGAATCGATGGAGCCCCCTTCAATCCACGCGGGCGCCCGTGTCTTTCACCACTTTTTCATATTTGCGGCGCTCTGCCTGCATCCACGCATCAAAGGCAGCGGGGGTGGAAGGTGCGGGCTCGGCAAACAAGGCGTTGAAGCGGGTCTTGGTCTCAGGTGCCTGCAGAGCCGCGGCAAAGGCTTGGTGAAGCTGAGCAATCCGCTCCTTGGGCGTACCTGCCGGAGCGACCAGCCCCCACCATGTGTCAATAGCAAAACCCTTGAGCGTTTCAGACATGGCAGGCACATCCGGCAGGGCTGCGCTGCGGCTGAGGGAAGTGACCGCCAAGGCCTTGAGCTTGCCGGAGCGGATATTGGGCGCTGCCGTGGCCAGGTTGTCCAGATTGAAGTCCACCTGCGCGCTGAGCAATGCCAGTTGCGCAGGGTTTCCGCCGTTGTAAGGAATATGCAGCGCGAAAATTCCGGCTTCTTTCTTGAACATCTCCCCCGCCAAGTGTCCGGCACTGCCGTTGCCGCCGCTGCCGTAGTTGAGCTTGGCAGGGTTGGCCTTGGCGTAAGCGATCAGGTCCGCCAGGGTCCCGATGCGCAGGCGCTGGGCCACCTCGGCATTCATCACCAGCACGTTGGGCACACGCACCATCTGCGTGATGCCGGCAAAGTCCGTCGCTGCGTTGTAGGGCATCTTGGCAAACAGCCACGGGTTCACCGCGTGCGTGGCGGTGGCCGCGATGCCGATGGTGTAACCGTCAGGCGCAGCTTTGGCCACCACATCCGCGCCGATGTTGCCGCCGGCACCGGGGCGATTTTCCACCACCACTGTGCCGAGGCTGTCTTTGACCCGCTCGGCCAGCACTCGGGCGGTAATGTCCAGCGGACCGCCAGCGGCATAAGGAACCACGAGACGGATCGGCTTGTTCGCCCCTTGGGCCCAACTGCTGGAGACGCCTAACACAAGGGCACCAACGAGAGTGACGAATCGCAAAGCGTTCATAACAGGCCGATCAGTGGCGGAAGTGGCGCACGCCGCTGAACACCATAGACACGCCGCGCTCGTTGGCCGCGTCTATCACTTCTTGGTCACGCATAGAGCCACCGGGCTGGATGACACAGGTCGCGCCATGGTCGACCACCACATCCAAGCCATCGCGGAAAGGGAAGAACGCATCGCTCGCCACCACGGTGCCTGCCAAAGACAGATTGGCGTGGCCGGCTTTGATGGAGGCAATGCGGGCAGAGTCCAAGCGGCTCATCTGTCCGGCGCCCACGCCCATGGTCATGCCGCCCTTGCAGAAGACGATGGCGTTGGACTTGACGTACTTGGCCACCTTCCATGCGAACAGCAGGTCGTTGAGTTCTTCAGCAGTGGGGTGCTTGGTCGTCACGACTTTCAGGTCGCTCAGCGCCAGCTCATGGTTGTCGGCCGTTTGCAGCAGGATGCCGGAGCCGATGCGTTTCATATCCATCAGGTTGCGGCCCTGGTCCCATGGCGTAGTGCCGCCCTTGGGCAGGTCGATTTGCAGAATCCGCACATTCACCTTGGTCTTGAACACTTCCAGCGCTGCGGGTGTGAAGCTAGGGGCCATCAACACTTCCACAAACTGCTTGGAGATTTGCTGGGCACCGGCTTCGTCGAGCTCCGTGTTAAGCGCAATGATGCCGCCGAACGCGCTGGTGGGGTCGGTCTGGAAAGCCTTGCTGTAGGCTTCCAAGGCATTTGCACCGACAGCCACGCCACAAGGGTTGGCGTGCTTGACGATCACACAAGCTGGCGTGTCAAAGCTCTTCACACACTCCCACGCGGCGTCCGCATCGGCAATGTTGTTGTAGCTCAGCTCTTTGCCTTGCAGCTGCTTGGCAGTCACCAGCGAGCCGGGGGCAGGCATCAAATCGCGGTACAGCGCGGCTTGCTGGTGGCTGTTTTCGCCGTAGCGCAGGTCTTGCACCTTGATGAAGCGGCCATTGCTCTGGCCGGGGAACAGATCCAACACCGGAGCCTTGTCGCCTGCGGGCACTTCGTCACCGATTTGGATGGCAGACAGGTAGTCGCTGATGGCGCCGTCGTACTGGCTGATGCGGTTGAAGGCCGCGATGGACAGGCCCAGCTTGGTCTTGTCTCTCACCACGCCGTTGGCCTTCAGCTCGGCGATCACGGTGTCGTACTGGGCCGCGTCGGTCAATACCGCCACGTCTTTCCAGTTCTTGGCGGCGCTGCGCACCATGGCGGGGCCGCCGATCTCGATGTTCTCAATCGCGTCTTCCAGCGTGCAACCCGCCTTGGCC
>JAIXVK010000122.1 GCA_027483085.1 Comamonadaceae bacterium
AAATGTTCAGCCTGCAGGACGCCAACATCTACAACATTGCCATCAAAGGCGTGTTTGATGACTGCCAGGACATCGTCAAGGCGGTGTCCAACGATCTCGAGTTCAAGCGCAAGTACAAGATCGGTACGGTCAACTCCATCAACTGGGCGCGTCTGCTGGCCCAAGTGGTGTACTACTTTGCCGGCTACATCCAGGCGACCGAGTCGAACGCCCAGAAGGTGTCGTTCAGCGTGCCAAGTGGCAACTTCGGCAACGTATGTGCCGGCCATGTGGCCCGTCAGATGGGTCTGCCGGTCGACAAGCTGGTGGTTGCCACCAATGAAAACGATGTGCTCGACGAGTTCTTCCGCACCGGTGTGTACCGCGTGCGCGGCACGGCCGACACCCACGAGACTTCCAGCCCGTCCATGGACATTTCCAAGGCCAGCAACTTCGAACGCTTTGTGTTCGACCTGCTGGGCCGCGACGGTGCGCGGGTCAAGGCGCTGTTCGGCGAAGGCCTGTCCAAGAGTGGCCAGTTCGACCTGAGTGCAGACCCTGTGTTCGCGCAAGCGGCCACCAAGTACGGTTTTGTGAGCGGCAAGAGCACCCACGCCAACCGCCTGGACACTATCCGTGCCACTTACGAGCAGCACGGCATGATGATCGATACCCACACCGCCGATGGCCTGAAGGTAGCCTTGGAACACCTGACCGCCGGCGTGCCCATGGTGGTGTTGGAAACCGCATTGCCCATCAAGTTCGCGGCTACCGTAGTCGAGGCTTTGGGTCGTGACCCCGTCCGCCCGCCGCAGTTTGAAGGCATCGAAGCCCTGCCCAAGCGCGTGCTGGTCATGGATGCAGATGTGCCCGCCATCAAAGCGCTCATTGAGCGCGAGTGTGTTTGACTTGTGTATGAAAACGCTGCTTTGCGCCCGTCAATAGTGCGCGAGCAGCTCCTGAATCGATAGCAAATGACTTCTGCACCCAGCGCCCCCCGCAAGCCTTTATTGCCTTTGGACGATGCGCTGGCGCAGTTGCTGGCGGCTGTCAGCCCCCTGACAGCGACCGAACAGGTTTCCACCTTCGACGCAGACGGCCGGGTGCTGGCGGCTGACGTGGTGTCTGAATTGCAAGTGCCGGCCTTCGACAACAGTGCGATGGACGGCTATGCGGTGCGGGCTGAGGACCTGATGTTCGGCTCCAACGAGCTCCGGGTCACGCAGCGGATTGCCGCTGGCGCTGTCGGCGAGCATTTGCAAGCCGGCACGGCGGCCCGCATTTTCACCGGCGCACCGGTCCCCCCCAGCGCCGATGCGGTGGTCATGCAAGAAGACTGCACCCGCATCCATGACGAGCGCCATGGGGAGCCTGAGACCATCCGCGTCAACACCACGCCCTTGCCGGGCCAGCACATCCGCCATGCGGGTGAAGACGTGCAGCGTGGGGATTGCGTGTTGCCCGCCGGCACCCGTCTGGGCCCGGCTGAGTTGGGCTTGGCTGCCAGCATCGGCATGGCGCAGCTGAAAGTGGTGCGCAAGCCGCGGGTCGCCTTGTTTTCGACCGGCGACGAGCTGGTCATGCCCGGCACGGTGGCTCCACAAGACATGCCGCCGGGCGCTATTTACAACTCCAACCGCTTTTTCTTGCTGAACCTGCTGCGCCGCATGGGTTGTGAGGTGGCCGATCTGGGTATCGTGCCTGACAACCGGGAAGCCACCATCGCAGCGCTTCAAAGTGCGGCGGCTGATAACGACGTCATCCTCACCAGCGGTGGCGTGTCGGTCGGCGAGGAAGACCATATCAAGCCCGCGGTGCAAAGCCTGGGTACGCTGGACTTGTGGCAAATCGCCATCAAGCCCGGCAAGCCCTTTGCCCACGGGCGCATAGGTGCGGCGCATTTCATCGGGCTGCCCGGCAATCCTGTGTCCAGCTTTGTGACCTTTCTGGTGCTGGTGCGGCCCTTCTTGTTGCGCCTGCAAGGTGTGCAGGAATCTGCTATGAAAAGCATAGCAGTCCGCGCAGACTTTGATTGGCCCAAAGCCGATAAACGCCGAGAATTTTTGCGGGTGCGCCACAACGCCAATGGCGGCCTCGATCTGTTCAGTAACCAGAGCTCCGGGGTGCTGACATCCGCAGTTTGGGGGGATGGCTTGGTCGATGTCGCCCCGGGCGAGCCGATTCTGTACGGCCAAGCCGTGCGCTTCATTCCTTTTCATGGTTTGCTGGCATGAGGGTCACTGTGCGGTACTTCGCCTCCATGCGAGAGGCCATGGGCACTTCCAGCGAGGTGCTTGACACAGCAGCCACCACCTTGGAGCAGTTGCGCGCGGAGCTTATGGCCCGCGGCGGACCCGGCGCCGGGGCCTTGGGCACGGACCGATCTGTGCGGATGGCGCTGAACCAGGTGATGAGTGCGCCCGGCGACTCCTTGCACGAAGGCTGCGAGGTTGCGTTTTTCCCACCAGTGACCGGTGGCTGACTGAGACCCATGGTGGCTCCGAACATGCTCCCCAGCGCTGGCGCGCGGGTACGAATCCAAGAGGTTGCCTTCGACGTCGCTGCCGAACTCGCTGCGCTGCAGGCAGGTGACCCCCGCGTCGGTGCGGTGTGCAGTTTTGTCGGCACGGTGCGCGACCGCAATGCGCCGAGTGCTGCAGGCTCGGTCCAGACCCTGGAGCTGGAACACTACCCCGGTATGACTGAGAAGTCGATTGAAGCCATGGTGGACGCCGCGTTTGCCCGCTTCGATATCCTAGGCGCGCGGGTGGTGCACCGGGTGGGTGTGCTGCA
>JAIXVK010000611.1 GCA_027483085.1 Comamonadaceae bacterium
GCAGTACCGGCAAAGCCGTGTGATCCGGTGCGTAGTGGCGCGCAGGAATCGCGTATCCATCGCGCGCGGGGATTGAAAAGTCTTCGACCCTTGCGAGCTTTTGTACCGGCAACTCCAGCACATTCGCCGCCGCCGCATAAGCCGCTTTGGCTTGGGTTGCTGAGAGCGCATGCATGGGCACGTGCCCTGCCCGGGCAATACTGTCGACCACCTTCAGCGTGGCTGGAGTGAGCAAGGCACGCGGGTTGGCGTGGCGGTCAAAATGGGGACTCATGGAACGTAGTGAATTGGGTACATTGGAAACCTGTTCAATCCTACACGGCGACACCATGGCTTTGATTCAATACCTGACCCAGATCCAGTTTGAATGTGGCGCACTGCGCCTGCTGCGCAGCGAGTGCGAGCGCGTCGGCATTAGCCGCCCGTTGATCGTGACCGATGCGGGCGTCAAGGCCGCCGGTATCTTGCAGCGGGCCTTGAATGCCCTGGGGGACATGCCCGCAGCCGTCTTTGACCAGACCCCTTCCAACCCCACCGAAGCCGCAGTGCGGGCGGCCGCCGCGCTTTACCGGGCACAAGGCTGTGATGGTTTGATTGCGGTGGGCGGCGGCTCCGCCATTGACTGCGCTAAAGGCGTTGCGATTGCGGCGACCCATGAAGGCCCGTTAACCCACTACGCCACCATCGAGGGCGGCTCTGCCCGCATCACCGATAAAGTCGCTCCCTTGATTGCGGTACCGACCACCAGCGGCACCGGCAGTGAAGTGGCGCGGGGTGCCATCATCATTGTGGATGACCATCGCAAGCTTGGCTTCCATAGCTGGTATCTGGTGCCCAAGTCGGCCATCTGCGACCCCGAGCTGACCCTGGGCTTGCCGGCGCGTCTGACCGCTGCAACCGGCATGGACGCGGTGGCACATTGCATGGAGACCTTTATGTCCGCCGCCTTTAATCCGCCGGCGGACGGCATCGCCCTCGACGGTCTGGAGCGGGCATGGGCCCATATCGAACGCGCCACTACCGATGGCACGGATATCGAGGCGCGCCGCCAACTGATGAGTGCCAGCATGCAAGGCGCCATGGCGTTTCAGAAAGGTCTGGGTTGCGTGCATTCGCTCAGCCACAGTCTGGGCGGCGTGGATCCGCGCTTGCACCATGGCACCCTCAATGCCATGTTTTTGCCAGCGGTCATCGCATTCAACGCAGAAGCTGATTCTGTGAAAGCAGACAAGCGCCTGCAGCGCATGGCCCATGCCATGGGCTTGAACTCCGCCGCTGATATCGGAGACGCTGTCCAAGACATGAACGCCCGACTAGGCCTGCCCTCGGGTCTCGCCGCTATGGGCGTCACCGAAGATCTGTTCGACAAAATCATCGCAGGCGCCATGGCGGACCACTGTCACAAGACCAATCCACGGTTGGCCAGTGAGGAGGACTACAGGGCCATGCTGGCCAAGGCGATGTAAGCGATCTTTACCCTCGTGAGCGCTATCCGGGGTCAGATAGCGCTATACACTGCGCAGCGCCTTCATCATCCGCGCTGCAGCGCTTCTTCTCGCCGTCGCTATGCCCCAGGTAAAACAGAGAGCCACACAACGACTACCTTTTTTCCGCGGAAGCTATCCCCTGCTCTACTTCGCGATTCTGGTGATCATGGTCGTTGTGAGCCTGACGCGGTATCACTTGCTTATCAAAGACATCGTTGCCGAGGCCACGGAAGACCGGGCCTTGCAACTGGAGCTGCTGGGTGCGTATGTTCCAGACAATCTGCTGCGCAAAAGCCTGGTCTCCCATGGCACCGAGATCCAAGACTCCCTGGACGAAGAGCTGGGCCGGCATCGTGGCGTGCAGTCCCTCCAATGGGAGTTTGACGGTCGCAGCTACACCAGCGAGAGGCCCGGTACCGCGAGCGCCCAAGTCCCCCGCTGGTTTGCCGAGCTCGCCACCCTTGCGCCGTTGCAACAAGAGTTCGAGGCCTTCTCCCCCCAAGGCAGCAAGGCCCGTTTGACGGTCCGGATGCGAGGCGACACCACCCTGCAAAAGAGCTGGGTCACTGTGATGCGGCAGATCCCGGTCTCTCTGTTGATCATCGTGACGGTGTTCACCTTGTTGTCGCTGCTCTTAAGGGTCAATTCCCGCTTGCTGGAGCGTTTGAGTTTCGCCACCGATACGCTGCGTTCCGGGGAGTTGGGGGTGCGGATGGTGGAAACCGGCACCTCCGAAATGCGCGCGGTGGCCCAGACCTTTAATGCCATGGCGGCAGAAATCGAGTCTTTGGTGCACTCCTTGCGCCAGAGCAAAACAGATCACCATGAGCAGGTTCATTTCACACATCAATTCATCAATGCGCTGCCACTCCCTGTTTTTGTGAGAGATCAAGATGGCACCTGTCTTGGGGTCAACAAAGCCTGGGAAGAGTTTTTCAACCACCCTTCGGGCGCAGTGGTGGGCGGCCGCTTGCGCAGCGATTTCGCCAACTTTCCCCGCGGGACCAACCAGTATCAAAAGTTCGGTAAACCGCGGGAGGATCACGAGATCCAGATAAAGGTGGATGAACACCAGGTCCGTGACATGGCCTACTACAAGGCGCCGTTCACCCTCCGGGACGGTACCCAGGCCGGCACCATCGGCGCACTGGTAGACATTACCGACCGCAAGAACGCCCAAGCAGCGCTGTTGGCCGAGAAAGAGCGCGCAGTGGTCACGCTTTCGTCGATCGCAGACGGGGTCATTACGACCAATGCCGCCGGGCGCATTGAAACCATGAACGAGGCGGCCCAGTACCTGACAGGCCACCAGTTGGTGCAGGCTGTGGGGCTGCCACTAGCGTCCGTTTTTCGCCGGGACCCCACCTCTCAACCACTGCCAGAGGGGCTCCAGGTGAATCAGTTGCACCTGGTGCAATCGCCGGTCCACGCCTTGAATCAGCTCCTGGTGCATCGTTCCGGCGAGCGCTATGCCATCGAATTCACGGCCTCTCCGATCCGTTATTCGGGGGGCGAGGTGTCCGGTTGCGTGCTGGTGTTCCGTGATGTCACCGAAACCAACGCGCTGAAGAACGAAATTTCATGGCAAGCGCGGCACGATCCCCTCACCGGATTGAACAACCGCACCGCACTGGGCGAGCGGCTCACCCACGCGCTGTTTCAGGCCCGCGAATCCGGTCAGAGCCTGGCGCTTTGCCTGCTGGATCTGGACCATTTTCAGGCGATCAATGAATCCGAGGGGCCGCGGATCGGCGACCGTCTGCTCAAAGAAGTCGGCCTGCGCCTGCGGCGCTTTGTCAAAGACGAATCCGACATCGCAAGGCTGGGTGGCGATGAGTTTGTGGTGCTGTTTCATGAAAGTGCACAGGGGCCCCGGTTGTTTGCACGCGTGCGCGAGTTGCTGGGGGCTCTCGCCCAGCCCTTTGCCATTGACGATGTCACTGTGAGCTGCACGGCGAGTGCCGGCATTGCGGTGTACCCGATGGACAACGCGAGCCCCGATACCCTGCTACGACATGCCGATCAGGCCATGTACCAAGCCAAGCAGGCAGGCAGAGGCAACCTCCATTTGTTCGATGCCTTGCAAGACCAGCAGGTTCAAACCACCCACACCCGCATGGCCCGGATCGGCGAGGCCCTGCAGTCCGAAGAATTCCGCTTGCACTACCAGCCCAAGGTGTATTTGCGCAGCGGCGACATCATCGGTTTTGAGGCCTTGCTCCGCTGGCAGCATCCGGAGGACGGCTTGGTGGGCCCGCAGGCCTTCCTGCCCTTGATTGAAGAGACCGACCTGATCGTCGACACCGGCAACTGGGTGCTCTCGCAGGCCATGCAGCAACTGCAGCAATGGGTACAGCAGGGGCATGCCTGGAAAGTCAGCGTGAATATTGCTGCACGCCATTTCCATCGGCCGGATTTCGTGGACTCGCTGCGCTCCCTGCTGTTGGACTACCCCGCCGTCCCCGCCGGGCTGCTGGAGCTCGAGATCTTGGAGTCCGCTGCGCTTCAGGACATTCAATACATGCGCCACATGATGCAGGAGTGCCAGGCCTTGGGCGTGAGCTTTTCGCTCGACGACTTCGGGACCGGCTTTTCGTCTTTGTCTTACCTGAAACGGCTGCCGGCAGAGACCATCAAAATTGACCGCATGTTTGTCGACGGCATTTTGACCGACCCGGAGGACAGCACCTTGGTGAGCGCGATCGTCGGTCTGGCCCGTGCGTTTGACCGCGCGGTGATTGCCGAAGGCGTAGAAACCGATCAGCAAGCAGAAAAGTTGTTGTCCTTGGGCTGCGAAATGGGCCAGGGGTATGGCATTGCCAAGCCCATGCCGGCGGATGCGGTGGTGCCCTGGGCTGCGGCGCGCCGCACGGCGAAATCCGTGCTCTAGCGCAATCGGCTGGAGAGCGCCGGGCTCAGCGTGGCCAGAAAACCCTCTACCGTGTCGGTGTAGTTGCCGGCCAGCCCGAGGTTCTTGTTGATCTCGCCATGGCTGAGGTCCTGGCCGGAGACCTGCACCCTCACCCCCATGACGAAGGCCTGTTGGCTGAATGCCTGCGCTTGGGCGCAAGAGTCGCCCCTGCGGGTGGAGCACACCGCCAGCATCGGTTTGGCAGAGCCCTGCAGCTGGTGCAGTGGGGATACCGCACGCCAGAAGTCCGGATCGGTGCCAAACGCCGGGTCATACAGCTTGTAGTGCCGCGCTTTCATGATGCCGGCCACATCGAGCGCCGCACTGTCGAGCAGCACCGAACCCAGCCAGCCTTGCGCACCCGCTTGAGGCCCATACACAGACGACGCCGACAGCAAGGCCACCAGATGGGCCCCGGCCGAATGACCCATGAGCACAAATTGCTTGGGGTCTGCACCCCAGCTGCGCGCCTGGTTTTGCGCCACTGACAAGGCTTGCGCGACATCGCGCACCTGGTCGAGTGGATCGGCCTCGGGCAGCAGGCGGTTGTTGATCGAGACGAATACCAAGCCCTTGGCAAGCCAGCGATGGGCTTTGTTGTCCACCACATTGCCATTGCGTTTGTCGCCGGTACGCCAGGCCCCCCCGTGCACCATGAAAATGACCGGTGCCGGGCCCGCCGCCTGGGTGTCGGGCAGATAAACATCCATTTTTTGCAGGGCGTCGCTGCCATAAGGCACGTCGCGCAAGACCCTGAACCGGGCTTCACTGGCAGTTCCGCCGTCCGGGGCCTCGAGAGACTCTTCTGCGACGCGGCGATCACCGTTGTCCCGCCGCTCCATGATGCGCTGTTTGATCCGATCCAGCACATTGTCCGCATGGCTTGGCGTGGCGCTGGCCCAGAGGGCCGCACACAGCAAGGTGAGTAATGATGTGCGGAAACCGGAGCGCGGAAAATTCATAGCGGGTGTACCTGGTTCATGTCTGGCTTGTCCAGCCAGGCGATGAACTCGTCCACCATCTGCTGGCTTGCGCCTGTCGCGGCATTCCATGCCTTGACGCGCGCATCCAGATCATTACCGTAGTGCGTAAAGTCTGTGCGGTCCGGGAGTTTGCTGTTTGGTA
>JAIXVK010000215.1 GCA_027483085.1 Comamonadaceae bacterium
GACAAGTATTGCGATTGGTTTTCACGCAGGGATGACACCATCCGTGTCGGGTCCACCTTCAGCAAAAGGTCGCCGGTTTTGACCACTTGACCTTCTCTGGCCAATATCTCGGAGACGATGCCACCATCCAGGCTTTGCAAAATCTGAATCTGCCGTGACGGAATCACTTTGCCTTCACCGCGGGTGACTTCATCGAGTTCAGCCAATGCTGCCCACACAAGCAGAACAGCGACCGTCAATGCACTAAGCCAGACCACTATTCTTGCCCCATGGGGCGTTTGCTCTGCGATGGCCCAGTCTGCGCTGGCGTCGAAGTCACTGTCGAGGCTCGCTTTTTTTGCGGCCGTGAGGTCCAATGCCCGGTCTAGTGCGGGGGAGCAGAAGCCGTAGACGCGCTCCCACAACCGCATCCACCATGCTTTTTCTTTGGGTGGGGTATCCATCAAGAGGCCCTCCCTATACGGCCACTTTGCAGTGCTTCCACCACCTGTGCCTTGGGGCCATCTGCGACGATTTTGCCGCTATCGATCACGATCAGCCGGTCCACCAACTCAAGCAGCGAGGTCCTGTGCGTGACCAGCACCATGGTTTTGCCGGTACAGAACCGCTTCAGGCGACTCTTCAAGGCGTCTTCGCTCTGGTGGTCCATCGCACTGCTGGGCTCATCGAGAAGCAGCATCGGACTGTCATTGAGAACGGCTCGTGCGATGCCGACAGCTTGCCGCTGCCCGCCTGAGAGGGACTCACCCCGCTCGCCGATGGTCATGTCAAAGCCTTTGGGGTGCTTGTTGGCAAACTCTGTGACTCCTGCCACTTCAGCTGCAGCCAGAATGTCTTGGTCGTCTGCGAAAGGCGCGCCCAGCGCAATGTTTTCTTTCAAAGTACCGTAAAAGAGACTCACGTCTTGAGATACGAAGCCTGCGGCCCGGCGCAGCTCGGCAGGATCAATCTGCCGCGCGTCGATGCCATCGATCAGTATCGCGCCCTCAGTCGGTTGCTGCAGACCCAAAATCAGTCTTTGGATCGTGGATTTGCCCGACCCAATGCGCCCAATGAAGGCCACTTTCTCGCCAGCCTGGATTTTGAACGTGACGTTGTTCAATACCGATTGCTGCTGCCCCGGGTAGGTAAAGCTCACATTTTTGAACTCGATGGTGCCTTGAAAGCTGCCCCGGTGAAGGTACGCGGTGTCTTCACTTCTTTCGGGTTGTTGTTGCATATGCATGTCTACCGACGCCAAACCGCTTTTTGCGCTGTGGTACTGCAACAAAAGGCCTGCGACCTGACCAAATGGCGCCATCGCGCGACCCGCCAACATCGACGCAGCAATGATGGCACCCATGCTGACCTGGTTGGCAATCAGCAAATACACCCCCACGATGATGCTGGTCACAGACACCAATTGCTGCATGGCCTGTGCAAAGTTCATGGTTCCATTGGACAGCAGTTTCAGCTTTGTGCTGGTCTGCGCCAAGAACACGGTGCTCTGCTCCCACTGTCGCTGAAAGCTGCTTTCAGCCACCATGAATTTGATGGTTTCAATACCCACAAGGCTCTCTACCAAGGTTGCGTTTCGCTGGGACGTGGCCCGTTGGGAGGTTTCGACCAGCTCTTGCATCTTGCGCTGGGTAATCAGGGATACGATCAATAACAGCACGATGCAGACAAGCGGCGGTATCGCCAGCCAGGGCGAGATCCAGATCAGCGCCAGAAAGAACACCAGCACAAAGGGCAGGTCGACAATCGTCGTGATCGTGGCCGAGGCCACAAAGTCGCGAACAGACTCAAACGCCCGGAGGTTGGCGGCAAAAGACCCGACCGACGCTGGTCGGTCAGACATCTTCAAGCCAAGCACCCGCTCCATGATGCGTGCAGACAATGTCACATCAATCCGCTTGCCGGCCGTGTCCAATATATAGGCACGCATCGTCCGCAGCACCGTATCAAACAGCATCATGAGAATGACACCTACCGTGAGCACCCACAGCGTTTCTTCCGCACGGTTGGGGACGACGCGGTCATACACCGTCATCGAAAACATCGGCATGGCCAGCGCAAACAGGTTGATCAGCAGTGCTGCAATCAAGCTGTCCCGGTACAGGCGCCAATTCTGGAACACCACGCTCCAGAACCAATGTTTGGATTTGAGCTCACCGGTGGCAGGGGTTCGTGGATCAAATTTGAATACCGGGCGGACAAAAAACACCACACCCGAAAACAAAGCCTCCAAATCTTTGCGACTGATCACGTCACCCGACTCGCCGCTCTCCGGAAAACGCACGCGCGCTTGATCGGTTTCCACCCATTCCAGAAACACGCAGGCTTGCTTGTTTTGCAAAAGCAAAATGAGCGGCAAGAGTCCGGGGCGCAGATCGTCTAGTTTGCGTCGCGCCAAGCGGGCAGTCAGCCCTGCCCGGGCCGCAGCGCGGGGAAACAGCGCCGGGGTGATCAGGTTGTTTTCCAGGGGAAGACCCGCTGACACAGCGGCTTGCGTCGTCGTGATCCCGTAGATCCGCGCCAGCGAAACCAAACTATCCAGCAATGGATCGACGTGGGTGCTGTGCTCACTGATGCGCCAGCCACTGTTGGGGGGCGGCGTGATTACGGCGGAGGTGGGCAATTGCACAGTCATTCAAATAATACGTTGGTCATCGTCCAATAGATTCAAAGCGCCTTGCATTCGATTGCGCAGGCCCTTGCGACGGGTGATTTTCTGCTGTGCGGCGACGGGGAGATCGGTGTGCCGGATGATGTTTTTCACAATCAGAGTGTCTATCAGGTCTTCCAGAACCCGCACAAACTCTGCGTCCGCCTCGCTGAAGCTGGACACGTTCCCGCTACCTTTCAGGAACGCCTGAATCGCCGGGTGGTCATCCGGAAGCATTTCGCCGCCGGGTCTTTCCGTACGAGCGAGCGAGGCAATCGAGCCATCTTCATTTCTCAGCACGTGAAACATAACAGGCACATCCTCAAGGTAACGGGTGGGCTGGAGCGTGCGCCCGAGCGCATTCATACTAGCACTGCAACTTCAAATTCCGAAGGCAAAAAAGCCCTGGTTTTTACGAATATTTGCTGAGGCGATGGCAGTGCAGCGGGCTTTCACCTCGCCAGTGCAGAGGCCTGCTCAATCACGCCCCCACCCAAACAAACCTCGCCTTGGTACAGCACGGCGGATTGGCCCGGCGTCACGGCCCACTGCGCCTGCGGAAACTGCAATGCGAACGTGGCCGGTCCATCCGCTTGGAAGGTGCAGGGTGCATCGGCTTGGCGGTAGCGTGTTTTTGCCCCTGCAGATTGCGGGGCCGGCGGGGTGCCTGCAACCCAACTTGCATTCAGCGCCGACAAGTTTTCTGACAACAACCAAGGGTGGTCATGGCCCTGAACGACCCACAAGGTGTTGTTGTCCAAATCCTTGCGCGCGACAAACCAAGGGTTGTGGTCGCCGCCGCCGCGCTGCGCACCTTTGGCCTTGATGCCACCAATGCCCAAGCCCTGGCGCTGGCCCAGGGTGTAGAACGACAGGCCCACATGCTCCCCGATGGTGTGGCCTTTGGGGTTTTTGATCGGCCCGGGCTCTTTGGAGATGTAGCGATTCAAGAAGTCGCGGAAAGGGCGCTCCCCGATGAAGCAAATGCCCGTAGAGTCTTTCTTCTTGGCATTGGGCAGCCCGATCTCGTCTGCAATCCGGCGCACTTCGGTTTTATGAAGCTCACCCACAGGAAACAGCGTTTTGGACAATTGCGCCTGATTCAGCCGGTGCAAAAAGTAGCTCTGGTCCTTGGCGGGGTCCAAGCCTTTGAGTAACTCATGTTGGCCGCTGGCCTCATTGAGGCGCACCCGAGCGTAGTGACCTGTCGCAATTTTTTCGGCACCCAAGCGCATGGCGTGGTCTAAAAACGCCTTGAACTTGATTTCTGCGTTACACAGAATGTCCGGGTTGGGAGTGCGCCCGGCCTGGTACTCCTGCAGAAACTCTGCGAACACCCGGTCACGGTATTCGGCTGCAAAGTTGACGTGTTCGATTTCAATGCCCAACACATCGGCCACAGCTGCGGCATCCACGAAGTCGATGTTGGAGGAGCAATATTCGCTGTCGTCGTCGTCCTCCCAGTTTTTCATGAAAATGCCGACGACCTCATGGCCTTGCTGCTTTAACAGGTGGGCCGTGACCGCGGAGTCGACGCCGCCGCTCAGTCCCACCACAATTCGTTGCTTGCTCATAGCTGCATTTTAGTCGGCAAGCCCGTATGGTTTTTTTGGGATAAACAAGGCCTCTAGCGCTCAATTAGTATGCGCATCTAGCTATGATTTTTGTAGCATTTCTCGTGCGCCTTGCAGGCTGGGGTCGCTGTACACCATGGACAAAGGGAATCGTTGACCGCGCAGGTAGTCTTCCATGCACTGCAGGACCAGGGGACTGCGATGCCGTTCTTGGCTGGCGCGAACCTCTTCGGGCGTGAGCCATAAGGTTTTGACGATGCCGGTATCCAAGGTGCGCCCATCAATGGCTGGACCGACCGTTCCGCAAAAGGCAAACCGCACGTAGGTGATGTCTTCGGTACCGCTTGCGCTGGATCTCACAAACCGCGAGAGGTACACGCCCACCAAGGCGGTGGGCTCCAAGAGGTGGGCGGTTTCTTCCAGCGTCTCACGCACGCAGCCTTGCGCGGGCGATTCCCCCGGGTCCAGATGGCCAGCCGGATTGTTGAGCCGCAGGCCCTCTGGGGTGTGCTCCTCGACCAACAAGAAGCGCCCGTCGCGTTCAATTACCGCGGCCACCGTCACACTGGGTTTCCATCGTTCAGTCATGGCAGATTATGTGCATTTAGCGCAAAAGTCTTTGGCAAAACTCGCAACTTTAGCCCTATGGAATGCAGGGAAACTCATGTAAGCTTGCTGACAGCTTGAATCCAACCTTTATAGGAGAGCCGCATGCAGATAGGCGTACCCGCTGAAACACTAGCGGGCGAGACCCGAGTTGCCGTGACCCCGGAAACAGTCAAAAAGCTGAAATCCCAAGGGCACACGGTTCGTATCCAAAGCGGTGCCGGTGTGGCGGCCAGTGTGACGGACGAGGCCTATGTGGCTGCAGGCGCCGACATCACCGATGCGGCGGGTGCGCTCAGCTGCGACCTGGTCCTCAAGGTTCGTACCCCTACGGAGGCAGAAGCCGCGCTGATGACGGCTGGTGCCACCTTGGTGGGCATGCTCAATCCGTTTGATGCAGAAGGCCTGCAGCGCCTGGCAGCCGCCAAGCTCAATGCCTATGCCCTTGAGGCCGCACCCCGCACTACCCGCGCACAAAGCATGGATGTGCTCTCCAGCCAGGCCAACATCGCCGGCTACAAAGCCGTGATGATGGCGGCCGACAAATATCAGCGCTTCTTCCCGATGCTCATGACAGCAGCCGGTACGGTCAAAGCCGCCCGCGTGGTGATTTTGGGGGTGGGTGTGGCCGGTTTGCAGGCGATTGCCACCGCCAAGCGCCTCGGGGCGGTGATCGAGGCCTCCGATGTGCGCCCCAGCGTTAAGGAGCAAGTCGAGTCCTTGGGCGCGAAGTTCATCGACGTTCCTTATGAGACGGATGAAGAAAAAGAAGCCGCTGTCGGCGTGGGCGGTTACGCCAAACCCATGCCCCAAAGCTGGCTGGACCGCCAGAAAGCGGAGGTTGCCAAGCGCGTCGCGCAGGCCGATGTGGTGATCAGCACCGCGCTGATTCCCGGTCGCGCAGCCCCCACCCTGATCACCGAAGACATGGTCAAGTCCATGAAGCCCGGTTCGGTGATTGTGGACATTGCTGCGGGCAAAGGTCCGAACGGCGGAGGCAATTGCCCGCTGTCCGAGGCTGACAAAACCGTCGTCAAACATGGCGTCACCCTGATCGGCGAAACCAACCTGCCAGCATTGGTGGCGGCAGA
>JAIXVK010000230.1 GCA_027483085.1 Comamonadaceae bacterium
AACCAGCTGTGCTTTCAGGGGCTGCGCATTGATGTGGACACCCGCACCGTGCAGCGCCAGGGCGAGGCCATAGACCTGACCGGCACCGAATTCGATTTGCTGCTCCTGCTGGCCCGAGCGCCGGGCAAGGTGTTCAGCCGTGACGATATCCTGAACCAGCTGCGCGGCCATGAGGCTGAGCTCTACACCCGCGCGGTGGACATTGTGGTCAGTCGCCTGCGCAAAAAGCTGGAGCCGCTGGACTGCATCAAAACCCTGCGCAACGCCGGCTACACACTGGCTTTGGCACCGCGGAGTGCGGCTGCATGAGTGCAGGGCAAGCGCTGTTGCGCGCCTGCAAAGGGTGGCCCGGTGTCCGGGATTGCATCCGTGTACAGCGCAGCGCCAAACATTTGCTGGCGCATTCGCTGCGCTTCCGGCTGATGGCCCTGTTTGTGATGCTGGCACTGGCCATGGCCTTCACGTTTGTGTTCGGCATGCAAGCCGCCCTCAGCATGGGCTGGCGCGATGCAGCCAAGCCACTGGTGGCCGATTACATCGACACCCTGTCCGCCGGGCTGGGGAGTCCGCCCAGCATTGAGCGGGCCCAAGCCCTGACCGAGCGCTTGCCGCTCACCCTGCGCATCAGCGGGCCGCAAGTGAATTGGCGCAGCCACGTTGAGGACCTGTATTCCCGCACCGAGGCCCGCAATGGCCAGCCGCCTGAAGAAATGCGCTTCTTTGAGCGCACCACCGCCGATGGCCACCGCATCCGCTTCGGCCTGAGCGTGCAGGCCTGGCACGACCGGCCACGCTACATCGGTTGGGCCACCCTGGCGGTGCTGTTGCTGTTAACGGCGCTGGCCTACCGGCGGGTGCGCCGCATGCTGCGCCCGCTAGACGATATTCGTGCCGGAGCACAGCGCTTCGGAGCCGGAGACTTTGCCCAAACCATTCCAGTGCGCCGCGCCCACCACCCCGACGAGTTGGGCGAACTCGCGGCCACCATCAACACCATGGGCGCAGACATCCACCAGATGTTGGAGGCCAAGCGCACCTTGCTGCTGGCCATCAGCCACGAGCTGCGCAGCCCGCTCACCCGTGCCCGCCTGAATACCGAGCTGTTGCCCGAGACGGCCGACGTGCAGTCCGGCCGCGATGCACTGCTGCGCGATCTGGCCCTTATGCGCGACCTGGTCACCGATCTGCTGGAAAGCGAGCGCCTTGCTAGCCCGCACGTTGCCCTGCACCGCGAGGCGGTAGATGTGTGCGCGCTGGTGCAAGACGTGGTGTGCGAGCTGCAAACCGCCCACTCCTCGGAAGCTGATGCCGGCCCTGCCATCGACATGCATGTGCCCCTCGCCTTGCCCCGCTTGCAGTTGGACCCGACCCGCATCCGACTGCTGGTGCGCAACCTGTTGGACAACGCCTTGCGTCACAGCGCGGGTGCATCCGCGGCACCACAAATCACCGTGCATTGGACGGACGGGCAGTTGTCGATCGCCGTGCGCGACTTCGGCACTGGTGTCGAGGAAAACCAGCTCCCCAACCTGGGTCAGCCCTTCTTCCGGCCTGATGCCGCCCGCACCCGCGAAGGTGGTGGCGTGGGGCTGGGCCTCTACCTGTGCCGCTTGGTGGCGCAGGCGCATGGCGGCAGCTTTACGGTGCGCAATGCCCAGCCGGGCTTGGCGATTGAAATCGCCCTGCCAGCCGCTACAGTGTGAGCGCCGGGCCGGAAAGTTTTGCTCCGGCGCCCCAGTTTTTTCACTATATTTTTGATAGCTGCTCGCGCATATTCTGCGAGCGCTGGAGCCTGAATTGACCACCAAAACCCTCGTATTGCTCCCCGGCTTGATGTGCGACGCCGCCGTCTGGGCGCCGCAGGTGCAGGCCTTATCCGCCACTCACCACTGCATGGTGATGGACTGGGGCCTGACCGACTCGCTCACCGCCATGGCGCAGCAGGTGCTGGCCGCTGCCCCCGCCACCTTTGCCCTGGCCGGCCACAGCATGGGCGGGCGCGTGGCCCTGGAGGTGATGCGCCTGGCCCCCGGGCGGGTAGAGCGCCTGGCCCTGCTGGACACCGGCGTGCACCCCCTGGCTGAAGGCGAAGCTGGCGTCAAAGAAAAAGCCGGCCGCATGGCCCTGCTGTCGCACGCACATCGCGCCGGCATGCGGGCCATGGGCGCCATGTGGGCGCGCCCCATGGTGCACCCCGCCGTGGTGGGCGGCCCGGTGTTCGAGCAAGTGCTGGCCATGCTGGAGCGCAGCAGCCCTGCCCAGTTTGCAGCGCAAATCAACGCGCTGCTCACCCGGCCCGACGCCGCGCCGGTGCTGGCCGGCATCACCTGCCCGACGCTGGTGCTCACCGGCCGGCAAGACGCATGGAGCCCGCCCGAGCAGCACCAAGCCATGGTGGACGCCATGCACACCGTCCGCGCCGAGCTGGTGGTGCTGGAAGACTGCGGCCACATGAGCACGATGGAGCAGCCCGACGCCGTCAACGCCGCCTTCTCTCGCTGGCTGGCCGCCTGAAAAGTGCCAACTTCGTCGCGGTTCCTGTAACCGTTACAGCACAAAGTTACAGAAACAAGGCCCGGAGCGGTAACAATCTCCCCCTTGGCCGGAAAACCCCGGCCTCCCAACACTGAATCTCACCATGTCGACATTTGAAATTGAAGGCGGCGTGCCCCTGCGAGGCACCATTCGCGCTTCCGGCAACAAAAACGCCATCCTGCCCATGATCGCGGCCTGCATCCTGACGGACCAGGAAGTCATCCTCGACAACGTGCCCGACATCATCGACGTGCGCCACATGCTGGACGTGATCGTCGAGATCGGCGGCAAGGTCGAACGCAGCGGCGAGCGCGTCAGCATCCATGTAGCCAGCGTTCGCACCAGCGAAATCGGCCAGGCCCTGTGCAACAAAGTGCGCACCTCTATCCTGTGTGTGGCCGGCCTCTTGCACCGCACCGGCTCCGCGCGCTTGTTCCCCCCGGGTGGTGACGTCATCGGCCGCCGCCGCTTGGACACGCATTTTTACGGCCTGCAAAAGTTGGGCGCCAAGGTCAGCATCAATGGCGTGTACGACTTCACCATGCCCGGCCCGCTGACCGGCGCCGAGCTGTTTTTTGACGAGCCATCGGTCACCGGCACCGAGCACATCCTCATGGCTGCCGCCGTGAGCCGCGGCCACACGCTGATCCGCAACGCCGCCTGCGAGCCGCATGTGCAAGACCTGGCCCACCTGCTCAACGCCATGGGCGCCAAGATCAGCGGCATCGGCACCAATCAGCTCAGCGTGGAAGGCGTGGATTCGCTGCACGGCACCACTTACACCGTGTGCCACGACCACATCGAGGCTGCGTCCTACCTGGCTCTGGCTGCGGCCACGGGTGGTGAAATCACGGTCGAGGGCACCGACAAGCACGCCTACGGCATGTGCCACCGCGTGTTCGAAACCCTGGGCGTCAAGATCGATTTGCACGACAAACACATCTTCCTGTCCGGCAACCAGCGCATGCAGGTCACCCGCGACTTTGACGGCGCCATGCCCGTCATCGGCGACGGCCCCTGGCCCCAGTTTGCCACCGACCAGATGAGCTGCATGATTACGCTCGCCACACAAGTGGAAGGCAATGTGCTGTTCTTCGAGAAGATGTTCGAATCGCGCCTGTACTTTGTGGACAAGCTCATCGGCATGGGCGCCGCCGCTGTGGTGTGCGACCCGCACCGCGTAGTCATCAGCGGGAAGAGCCGCCTGCGCGGCACCACCTTGCCAAGCCCCGACATCCGCGCCGGTATGGCCCTCTTGGGCGCCGCCCTGTGCGCCAGTGGCAAGTCCACGGTGCAGAACGCCAACATGATCCAGCGCGGCTACGAAAAGCTGGACGAAAAGCTGCTCGCCCTGGGCGCACGCATCACCCACAAGCCCAACTGAAGGCAGCACGCGAGAGCGTGCTTGCTATCAAATAAAGAGCTGCTCGCGCATATTCCATAAGCGCTGGCGGCTCTTTTTGCCTGTATCCTAGAATGCGACGAAAGAGAGGGGGGTCTGCAGGCAACGCTGATCAAAGCCTGAATGAAGCCAACCTAACATCAGGGAGACACAAATGAAATTTCGATTGCCTGAGTTGGAAATTCCTAGGGAAGATCCTTTTCGCAATGACGCACTTGAACGCAAGCCTATCGTAGATTTTCTTGCTGGACTGCTTGATGAATTCAACGGCCCGTTTGTACTTGCGCTGGATTCTCCATGGGGTACAGGAAAAACGACTCTGGTACGAATGTTGAAGGCTAGGCTTGAGTTAGAGAATTTCCAATGTGTTTATTTCAACGCCTGGCAGACCGATTTTGTGGATGACCCTTTGGTGGCGCTTGTCTCGGAGCTGGACGCAATCGATTTTGTTGAGGGCGAAGCAAAGACAACCTTTCAAAAGCACTTAGCTGCTGCTAAGAAAATCACAACAGCAGTTGCTAAGCGTGGACTGATTGCCAGTGCAAAGGCTGCGACTTTTGGCGGGTTGGACTTAGCCAAGGAATACGAAGCGATTACTGCGGACGTCTCGGGAGGCCTTGCCGGTGATGCGATTGCCTTTTTTCAAAAGGAGAAGGCTGCCTTGAAGAGGCTTCGTGAAGAACTTGAAGCGGCTGTTGCGCAATTGCAGACTGCTGGAAAACGTGACTCACTTGTGTTTTTCGTCGATGAGTTGGATCGCTGTCGCCCAACTTTTGCGATTGAAGTGCTCGAACGCATAAAGCACTTGTTTGACCTGTCGAACATCGTTTTTGTTTTGTCAGTAGATAAGACCCAGCTTGCCGCAAGTGTTGCCTCGGTTTACGGCGAAAAGTCAGACACACAGGAGTATTTGCGGCGCTTCTTTGATCTTGAATTCGGTATCCCTAAGATTGATTCAGTACGGCATGTGACTGTACTTTTGACACGCTTCGGACTGGATGATGTATTTGCAAGTAGAAAAGGCGAGTTGCAGTACGACAAGGGCCAATTTGTTGATTTCTTTTCTGCATTGGCTGACGTTTTTCAGTTGTCCCTGCGTGCCCGTGAACGCTGTGTGACATTGCTTGCGCTCGTGATGCACCAGACAGCTCAGAGTCAGTATCTGGATGCAATTTTGGTGTCTTACTTGATTGTCCTTCGTGCAAAGCAACCTGAACTATTTGCTTCTCTGTGCGCAGGAACTTTGCCCACAAAGGACGCGATGGATGCCTTGCGAGAGTTGCCAGGCGGACACGAGTTCGTTGTTGACCGGTCGGGCATGTTGCTCGAGTCTTATTTGCTAGAAGGGGATCCCAACCGAAATCGAACGAGCGCTCACTACAAAAGCCTCGAAGACTTGTGGAACTCAAATTCCGGCGAAGCTTCGGTTCGTTCTCGAGCTCAGGAAATGCTTCGTTTGAGGGAGAACGTCGTAACAGGACACCGGCGCCGTTTTGATTACAGGACAGTAGCGGCGAAGATAGATTTGGCCCAATCAGTTCGGAGTTGATTTTGGTAAGCAATTTGGCCCTGTAGAGCTCGCTTTAAATGGAAAAAATGAATACGCTTCCCATCCGTCTCACCCCCGGTCAAGACTTGCGCGCCGCGCTGGAGGCAGCAGTCGTGGCTCAGAACTGCCGCGCAGCGTTTGTGTTGTCCGGCATCGGCAGCCTGTCCACGGCGGGCATCCGCTTGGCGGGGGCGGTGCAGCCGACGCGGCTGACCGAGAGCATAGAGATCCTCACCCTCTCGGGCACAGTGGCTGCCAGTGGCGACAAGACGGGCTCGCACATGCACATGGCCATTTCCACCGCGAATGGGCAGGTGCTGGGCGGGCATGTGGCGCCGGGCTGCATCGTGCTCACCACGGCCGAGGTGCTGCTGGCCCTGCTGCCCGACTGGCAGTTCACCCGCGAGCCGGATCCGGCAACCGGGTATGACGAGTTGGTGATACGGACGGGGAGTGGGCTGGAATAGTGTAAATACCCATTTTGGGTATTAAAATGCCCAAAATGGGTACTCAGCAATCCGTCAACACCACCATGCCAAGCACCAGCCTTGCCGCCGCTTTGTTTTCTGGCACGCAGCAACGCGTGCTGGGTTTGCTGTTTGGCCAGCCAGAGCGGAGCTTTTACGCCACCGAACTGATCAGTCTGGCCGGCGTGGGTTCTGGGGCGGTACAACGGGAATTGACGCGGCTGACCCAAAGCGGTTTGGTCACGGTCAAGCCGTTGGGCAACCAAAAGCATTACCAAGCCAACCCTGCTTCGCCCATCTACGCTGAGCTCTGTGGTGTGGTGCGCAAGACGGTGGGTCTGGCGGAGCCTTTGCGCTCGGCGCTGGTTTCGTTGGCACCGCACATCAAGGCAGCGTTCGTATACGGCTCGATTGCCAAAAAAGAAGATACGGCCAGCAGTGACATTGACTTGATGCTGCTAAGTGACACATTGACTTTTGCCGACGTCATCTTGGCGCTCCAAGCTGCAACCGAAGAGTTGGGCCGCGAGGTCAATCCCAACATCTACACGCCACAAGACTTTGCCAAAAGGCTCAACGATGGTGGCTCTTTTGTATCGCGTGTGATGGCGCAGCCCAAGATTTGGCTGATAGGAGGACCTGATGACCTCGCCCTTTGAAAACCTGGCTGGCCCGGGCAAGGCACTGCGTGCTGAGCCGCCGGATGCCAACGAATTTGCCGGCCTGCAGCGCATGGGTTTGGCGCGCTTGCACGATGCGCAGAAGCCGGGCTTGGCGCTGGAAAGCCAGTTTGACCTGGCCTACAACGCAGCCCACGCGCTGTGCCTGGCGGCATTGCGCTGGCACGGTTACCGCTCGGGTAACCGCTTTATCGTTTTCCAACTGTTGCCACACACACTGGGCCTGGGGCCCGAGGTGTGGCGTGTATTGTCCAAATGCCACGACGCGCGCAACCTGGGCGAGTACGAGGGCATGCTAGAGGTGGACTCCCGCCTTGTGGCAGATCTCATTACCGCTTGCGGACAAGTGGCAGCCAAACTAGGTGCTTTGCCGCCCATTCAACCACTATGAAAACCTTTTACAACCACCTCCACGCCCAGCACCAGGGCAAAGTCGAAATGTTCCGTGGCGCGCTGGTGCCGTGCTTTGAGGTGCCGGCTCGTGCCGACCATGTGCTGGCCGAGCTGCAGCGCCGCCAGCTGGGCGCGGTGCTGGAGCCGCAGGCCTTTGACGAGGCCGCGCTCACCGCGATCCACAGCCCGCGCTACCTGCGCTTTCTGGCCACGGCCTGGGACCAGTGGGTGGCGCTGGACCCCGCCCATGCGGACAAGGACATCCTGCCCTCCGTCTGGCCCACGCGCACCTTTCGCACCGACATTGAGCCCGACAACTTTGCAGCCAAGGTGGGCCTGTATTCGTACGACGCGGGCACGCCCTTTACCAGCGGTACATGGGTGGCCGCCCGCGCCGGAGCGCACTGCGCATTGAGCGCGGCGCAAGCCGTGCTGGCCGGCGACCGCGCCGCCTTTGCCCTGAGCCGCCCGCCCGGCCACCACGCTGGAGCCGACTTTTTTGGCGGCTACTGCTTCTTGAACAACGCCGCTTTGGCCGCGCAGCACCTGCGCAATGCGGGTATGCAAAAGGTGGCGGTGCTCGATGTGGACTACCACCACGGCAACGGCACCCAGGCCATCTTTTACGACCGACCCGATGTGTATTTCGCCAGCATCCACGGGGACCCGCGCACCGAGTACCCGTTCTACCTCGGCCATGCGGATGAAACTGGCTCCGGCGCAGGCTTAGGCGCCAACCTGAACCTGCCACTGCCGCGCGGCACCGACTACGCCACTTGGGCCCAGGCCCTGGAGACTGCGTTGGCAGGCATCGCCAAGTTCGGCGCAGACGCGCTGGTGGTGTCGCTGGGTATGGACACCTTTGAAGGCGACCCGATTTCTGGCTTCAAGCTCACCACCCAAGACTACCTGGGCCTGGGCGAGCGCTTGGCGCGGGCGGGTTTGCCGACGGTGTTTGTGTTCGAGGGCGGCTATGCGGTGGATGCGGTCGGCGTGAATGCGGTGAATGTGCTTCAAGGCTTTACCAGCCCGTAACATTTGCCCCCCGAAAACACCGCCTTCGAGCGGCTAAGCTTGCATTTATGAGCAACATTTTTCAACTGTGCAGCCCTGTGTGGCTGCAACGCGGCCTGCGCGCCACGGTGATGGCTATGGCCTGTGCCGTCGCGGCACCCGCATGGGTGCAGGCCCAAGGGGTGACTGCCACCCTCGATAACGCGGCCTCCACCGAACGCCTGATTGCCGAGTTCGGCAGCTGGATCGGCAACCCCCACGATGCTGACCAGGTGGTCACCACCTTGCGTAGCGGTCGCCCCACGGCCACTGCAGGCGCTGCCAGCCTCGAGCCTGCAACCGGACCCTTGGGCTATGGCGAGGTGCGCCTGGCCCTCAAACTGGCGCAAGGGGCCTTGGCCCAGCAAGGCGTCACCGCCCCCAACGCATCGCAATTGCAAGCGGCCCTGCACGGCGGCGCGCTGCTCACCCCGCAAGGCGAGCAGATGATGGAGGGTGTGTTGCCCCAAAAGGCCCAAGGTACCGCGTGGGCCGCCATGGCTGGGCGTTATGGCCTGACCACCGAAGACCTGTTGCCCCCGGCGGGCAAGGCGGTCGTGGTCAAGCGGGCTGCTGAGCCATCAGCCAAAGCGAACAGCAAGACCAAAGCCAAATCGGGCGCCAAGGCCAAACCGTCAGCCAAAGGCAAAGCCAAGGCAACCGGTAAAAAAGTCGTGAAGAAATCGGCCAAGCCCGCTTCCAAAGCCAAATCTGCTCCGGCCAAAAAGAAAGCCGCCAAAAACTAGGCGGCTAAAAGTCAGGCCGAAAAAACAGCGCGTGGGTGGCGGCCGTTCAGGCTTGGCGGCGGTGCTCTTTGAGCAGCGTGCCTAGCCCGAGGCCTGCCACCAGCATCAACACGAGAGGGAAGGTGACGGTGGCGGAGCGCTCAATGAGCGCACCGCTGATGCCTGACGCCACCAAACCGCCCAAGGTGTAGTTGAGTACCAGCACGGCGGTGCTGTTGACCAGCTGGTTGCCTTTTTCACGGGCGCCGATATCGGTCATGCACAAGGTGTAGAGCGCGCTGCCGGCTGCGCCGAGCAAAAACACCACCGGCCACACGATCCACGGCAGGCGCACCACCGCCAGCAGGGCGGCTGCGCACACGAGCGCCATGGCCGCGACGGCCACCATGAGTGTGCGGCGGCCTTGCACCGGGTTGGCAAAGCGGTCAGCCACCATGCCCACCGGGATGGCAACCAGCGTGCTACCGGCACCGCTCACAGAAATCATCAGCGCCGCGGCGCTGGCACCCATGCCCAGCGTGAGGCCGTAGAGCGGCAGGATGGAGGCCAAGCCCAACTCAAAAAAGCCGCCGATAAAGCCTGCCAGCATCAGGATCGGGTGCTGCTGCACCGCCAGCCACAGGCCGCGCGGGCCGGCATGTGCGGTGTCGGGCTCGGCAGGGGGCGCAATCCGGGGAATCAGCGCCGTCCATAGCAGGCCGATGGTGAGCAGCGCAATCACCAGGCCCAGCGCCGCGTGGCCGCTGCTACCGGTCCATGCGAGCAGGGTGGGGCCGATCACAAAGGTCAGCCCGACCATGGTGGCGTACATGCCCATGGTGCGGCCCAGCCGCTCGGGCGGCGAGAACTCGGCAATAAAAGCTTCGGCCAGCACCCAGCGCATGCCGCCGGCAACACCGGCCAACAGCTCCAGGGCAAACCAGAGGCCCAGGTGGTCGGTCGCCATGAACCCGATGGCTGCTGCCAGCGGTACCCCCGAGGCAAACCACATCGCGCGCCGCCGCCCCCAGCGCTGGGTGATGGCCGATGCAAACGGGGTGACGATGAAGATGCCCAGCCACGTCGTAGCGGCAAATAAGCCCGCTAGGGTGGTGGACACCTCGCGCTCTTTGAGCATCACCAGCATCAGCGGCGACAGCATGAAAACGCCCGAGAGCTGAAACAGCGTGGAACCGAATACCGCCAGCAGCCCGGTGCCCGAGCCCTTGGGTGCGGGGTGGTGGGTGTCGAGCGCCTTAGTCATTGCGTTTTGCCGCCAAGATGGCCTGCGCAACTTCGGCAAAGCCTGCGCCGCGGGCGGAAGGGGTCACATAGGTGGGCAGGTGGCTGAGCTGCGGCACAAAGCGCGCAATATTGGCCACGCC
>JAIXVK010000606.1 GCA_027483085.1 Comamonadaceae bacterium
CCCGCGTGTGCTGCGGCTACCCGGCTTCCATCACTGGCAGCAAAAAGCACCGGCAGGCAATCTGCCACCATGACGGTGCACACCGCACCATGCTGGGCCGTAGTGCAGGCGTCGGCCTCGGTGCCATCGGGCGTGGAGGCATCAATCGCCACACAGGCGGTACCGTGTACTTGGTTCAAAAATACCGGCCTGCTGCCCAAACCAATAGCGAGGCGCTGCCGGTTGACGGCAACGTGAGCGGCATCGTCTGCCACATGCAAGCCCAGATTCAGACCGGCATAGGGCCCTTGTGACACGCCACCTTGGCGCGTGGTGCACAGGGCCCGCACCTGCGCGGGGACCGGCCAATCGGGAATCAGCCAGTCGGACGCAAGCCCTTCCTGCGTAGGGGTGTTACTGCGAGGCATCAGGGCACGCCTCCGGTCTGGCTGCTTGAAAGGCAGGCAGTGCCATACAGGCATCAAAAGCCGCCATGGTGCGCGGCAAGCCGTCCAGCGAGACCGCAAAGCGGCGGGCATTGAATATCAAAGGGACCAGACAGCAATCGGCCAATGTGGGCGTGTCGCCGAAGCAAAAAGTGGCAGGTGCGGGGCGCCCTTGTTCACGCTGCCAGGTATCAAGGCGCAGCAGCTGCTGTTCAAAACTCTCAAGGCCCTGCCGCGTCCAGTGGTGGTACCACTGATCTTTGGCGGGATCGGCAAGCCCCATGCCGTCTTTCAAAAACTTGAGTACGCGCAAATTGTTCAAGGGATGGATTTCGCACGCAATCGCCAGCGCCAGCGCCCGCACTTTGGCTTTGGCAAGCGGGCTAGCCGGCAGCAAGGCCGGGGCCGGATGGGTTTCGTCCAGGTACTCCATGATGGCCAGCGACTGGGTCAGCAGCTCCCCCCCGTCGTCTAACACCGGAACCAAGCCATCAACATGGGTGGCGCGGTAATCGGGGCGGAGCTGTTCACCGTGGGCGAGGTGGACCGCTGCGTATTCAAAGGGCAGGCCCTTGAGGCCCAGAGCGATGCGCACCCGGAAGGCTGCGGACGAGCGGAAATAGCTGTACAACTTCATGCCGGCGAGCATAAACCGATGCCGTTACTATTCCCGCTTACCCCGATTTTTTTGGAGACCCCATGATTCTTGAGCTTGCAGACATCCGCATTCACCCCGGCCAGAACGCCGCTTTTGACGAAGCCATTGCCCGCGGTTTGCGCGACGTGATCAGCAAAGCCAAGGGTTGCCAGGGCTACAAAGTCAACAAGGGCATCGAGAGCCCGGAGCGCTATGTGCTGCAAATCTTTTGGGACACCCTGGAAGACCACACGGTGGGCTTTCGGGAAAGTGAACTGTTTACCCAGTGGCGTGGGATCGTCGGCCCGTTTTTCGCACAACCACCGGTGGTGGAACACTTTGACCTGGTGGTGAAGTCCGCCTGACTACCGAACCAGCCCAACGCTGATCTACAGGAGTTGCTGATGAGTTTTGTATTGCCACCACCTGCCATCCCCAGCATTGCGGTGACTGAAGCGGCCGGCCGCTTTGCGGTGCACCGTATCTATTGCGTCGGCCGCAACTACGAGGAACATGCCAAAGAAATGGGGCACACCGGTCGAGAGCCGCCTTTCTTTTTCATGAAGCCTGCAGACGCCGTGCTTGCGGCGGATGCCGGACAAGCGGTAGGCATGCCCTACCCCACCCTCACCTCCAACCTGCACCATGAGGTGGAGCTGGTGGTGGCTATCGGTACCGGGGGCAGCAACATCCGTGCAGCGGACGCGCATCGGCACATTTACGGCTACGCCGTGGGCTTGGACATGACCCGCCGCGACCTCCAGAACGACATGAAAAAACAAGGTCGCCCCTGGTGCATCGGCAAGGGCTTTGAGCACTCGGCACCTATCGGCTCAATCACCCCTGCGGCACAGGTGCCGGCCGTGGAGGCAGCCGACATTGCACTGACCGTCAACGGTTCGGGTCGCCAACGCAGCAGCGTGGCCAAGCTGATCTGGAATATTGCTGAGACCATAGAGCAGCTGTCGGCCGCGTGGACCCTGCAGCCCGGCGACCTGATCTTTACCGGTACCCCCGAGGGTGTGGGCGCCGTGGTGCGCGGTGATGTGCTTTACGCCACAGTCGAAGGGCTGGAGCCCTTGACCGTGCGGGTGGTCTGAACCGTTTTCAGAACTTGCGCTGATATCGCACGCCGAGTCCCAGCTGGGGTTCGGCGTTCGCATCATGGCCGGGCTCGAGCTTCAACAGCGCTTGAGCGGCCACGGTGCCGCCCCACACCTTGGGACTTTGGTACGAGAGCGCCACATCCTTTTGCATGCCGCTCGGCGCCAAGTTCAGGGTCTGCTGGGCGTAACGCAGGCTGCCGTCTTCCTGGCTCTGCTCTACGGCGGTGGTGACCTGCATCTCGCCGGACATGGTGCGCAAAGGCATGGAAACGCTGAAACCCAGCTTGTCGCCAGTGCGCCACAAACTCTCACGCGCCAAACCAAAACTCCAGGCCATTTGCCGCACCGCGCTAGTTCCGTCGATCAGTGAGGCTCCTTCATTGCGGAAGGCATCGGCCTGCCCCAAGGTCAACATGGCCGAGGCAGACACACTGGCTGCGACCGGCTTGGAAGCGGCCAAGGTAACAAAGCGAGTGCTGGCTTTGCCTTCCATGGCCCAGGCCTCGGTGCCACTGGCGCCAAGCAGAGAGTTGTTTTCGAGGAGCTGCCCCGCGGAAACAACGGTGGTCGCATCACCCCAGCGGCTTTGGTACTCCAACACCGCGACGGTGCGCTGCGTATCCGCAAAAGGTGCCGATTGCCAAGGCGAGCTGTTCAAGGGATTGCCTTGGACCACGGAGCCCATGCGCAAAACATCCCCGCTAGCAAGCGTCCACGAAGTGCCGGCATGGGTGGCGTTCTGCGCCAGGCTGAAATACGGCGCATTGAAGCGGCTCGCCTCGTCGGCCAGGCTCAAAGGCGCGCTGCCCGTGGCCTGCAGGCCGAAAAACGCATCGCTGCTGCCACCGGTGCCGACGCCCCAGGCAAAGC
>JAIXVK010000233.1 GCA_027483085.1 Comamonadaceae bacterium
GCTTTCAGCTCGGCGATCACAGTGTCGTACTGGGCTGCGTCGGTCAGCACCGCCACGTCTTTCCAGTTCTTGGCAGCGCTGCGCACCATGGCGGGGCCGCCGATGTCGATGTTCTCAATCGCGTCTTCCAGCGTGCAACCCGCCTTGGCCACGGTGGCTTCAAACGGGTACAGGTTCACCACCAGAAAGTCGATGGTGTTGATCTGGTGCTCGGCCAGTGCGGCCATGTGGGTGGGGAAGTCGCGGCGCGCCAGCAAGCCACCGTGCACGCGGGGGTGCAGGGTCTTCACACGGCCGTCCAGCATTTCAGGGAAGCCGGTCATCTCCGCCACTTCGGTCACGGGCAGGCCTTTGTCGGCCAGCAGCTTGGCAGTTCCCCCGGTAGACAAGAGCTTGACGCCCTGGGCGTGCAGCGCTTGGGCGAGTTCAACGATGCCGGTCTTGTCGGAGACCGACAGCAATGCAGTTTTTTGTGCGTTCATAGTGCGGGAGTAAAGTAAAACCAGAAAACGTTTCACCGGGCAACCGCACCAAGGCGGATGCCGGTGGGGGGCTTATGCGAGCAGCTTGTGCTCGACCAATTTTTTGCGCAGGGTGTTGCGATTCAGGCCCAGCCATTGCGCTGCTTTGGATTGGTTGTGATCTGCCTGCGCCATCACCACCTCCAACAAAGGCTTTTCTACCGCGCGAACCAACATGTCATACATGCCGGCGGGCTCTGTGCCGTCGAGGTCTGCAAAGTAAAGCTCCAGGCTTGCGCGCACGCAATCATCCAAATTCGTGCCGCTCATACTGCCAATTCCGTCATGTCATGTCCCCTTGCCTGACCGTTCGCGGATCCCCTTGCAGGGATGCGATCCATTTTTTCGTTCAACGTGTCCAAATACGCTTCGACCGCCGCCACCTGGGAGGCGCTGTCTTCCAGCAGATTCATGCCCTGGCGGAAATCTTCGCCACCGGGTAGATCCTGCAAATACCAGCCGATGTGCTTGCGCGCCGAGCGCACACCGATAAATTCGTCATAGAGGCTGTAGTGATCGTAGAGGTGCTCGACCAACAGCTTTTTCACCTCGCTCACCAGCGGCGGTGCAAGGTGTGTGCCAGTGGCCAGAAAATGCGCCACTTCCCGGAATATCCAAGGGTAACCCTGGGCGGCGCGGCCGATCATGATGGCGTCTGCGCCGGTCGCGGCCAGCACCTCACGCGCTTTCTCAGGGGTGGTGATGTCGCCATTGGCCACCACCGGAATGCGCAAGGCCGCTTTCACCGCCGCAATCGTGTCGTATTCGGCCTGCCCCTGATAGCCCTGTTCCCGGGTGCGGCCGTGCACCGTCACCATTTGCACGCCCACGGCCTCGGCGGCACGGGCGAGCACCACCGCGTTCTTCTCTGCCTGGCACCAACCGGTGCGCATTTTCAGGGTCACGGGCACATTGCGGGGGGCGCAGGCGTTCACCACGGCCGCCACAATCTCGATAGCGAGCTGCTCATCCTGCATCAGGGCGGAGCCGGCCCACTTGTTGCACACCTTTTTGGCGGGGCAACCCATGTTGATATCGATGATCTGGGCGCCACGGTCGATGTTGTAGACCGCGGCCTCCGCCATCATCTGCGCATCGGTGCCGGCAATTTGCACGGCGATCGGGCCGGGCTCCCCATCGTGGTTGGCCCGGCGCGAGGTCTTGAGGCTCTTCCACAAGTCCTTGCGGGAGGTCACCATTTCGCTCACCGCATACCCTGCGCCGAGCTTTTTGCAAAGTTGGCGGAAGGGCCGGTCCGTCACCCCCGCCATGGGGGCAACAAAGAGGTGATTCGCCAAAGCGAATGGGCCGATTTGCATGGGTATGAGGAAAGCTGGGGGCGTTAGAAAGCGTGAAGGCCCGCATTTCAGCGGGCCCGGCCTGCATTCTAACTGCTCAAAATTTCAGCAATTGAAATGCGCAGGCACTTCACCGGCGGCCGCGCTCTGCTCCCTATACTGAGCCGTTATGGATGCTTGGTTTCACTCTTTGTTGCAATGGCTTTCGCTCCCCGAATTCGGGCTGAGCACGGTGTTTGCGGTCTCGCTGATGTCTGCCACCTTGTTGCCGATGGGGTCAGAGCCGGTTGTCTTCGGGCTCGTGCAGTTGCAGCCGGATTGGTTCTGGCGGGTTATTGCAGTGGCCACTGCCGGCAACACCCTGGGCGGAGCCATCACCTGGTGGATGGGCCACGCGGCCAGCCATCTCGCAAACCGGTATGGCCGATCCGCCAGTCACGTGCGGGCGCTGGCCTGGCTCACACGCCTCGGGCCCAAGGCCTGCTTGCTGTCGTGGCTGCCGGTCGTCGGTGACCCTTTGTGTGCGGTTGCCGGCTGGCTGCGCCTTCCGTTTTGGCCGTGCGTGATTTACATGGCGATCGGCAAGTGCCTGCGCTACATCACCATGACGGCGGCACTTACCGGGCTGGTGCGACTGTGGTGAGTTGCGAGCGCAGTGCCAAGCGGCTGGCGAGGTCCATGAAGCCGGCGTCCGAGACATCGTCGGTACTCAAGAGGAAGTCCCGCGCCTCACCGGATTGGAGCTGGCGCATGGAGCGGTCGTAGTACCGGTCATAGTGCTTGACCAAGAGGTCCTCAACCAACTCCGCATAGCGCGACGCTGCCACCCACTCTTTCCACTGGTCCACTTGGGCTCTGCCACAGGTCGCGACCAAACGGTCCAGCTGATCCAGAAGCGTGTCACTGTGCAGAAAGTAGGCATAGTCCTGCAACAAAAACTGCACCCTGAGCCCCACCGGCACATCCAGCCCCCACCACTGGCCTTGCTGGATACCTTGGTAAATCGAATCCGGCAATCGCAGCAAACCGATGCGCTTGCTTTCCGCCTCGACATACACCGGGCGGCCCGGCTCAAAGCTGGAGAGGGTGTGGAGTATCTGCGTCTCGAACATTTTCTGAGACGGCTGGGCCTGGTCCGGCAAGCCCCCCAGTACCGAGCCTTTGTGGGCCGCCAGCGCCTCCAGGTTCAGCACCTGGTGACCTTGGGCCTGCAAGGCTTCGAGCACCTTGGTCTTGCCCGAGCCTGTCGGGCCCGCCAGCACCTGAAAGCGGAATTGCGCGGGCACGCGCACCAACTCTTCGAGCACGTGGTGGCGCCACGACTTATAGCCCCCTGACAAGCGCCGCGCGGTCCAACCCACCTCGTTCAGGATGTGGGTGAAAGAGCCGCTGCGCTGGCCACCGCGCCAGCAATACACCAGCGGCCGCCACGACTTGGGGTGCGCGGCAAACAAACTATCGATGTGCGTCGCCACATTGCGCGCGACCAAGACGGCC
>JAIXVK010000416.1 GCA_027483085.1 Comamonadaceae bacterium
GACAAGTGCACCCGCCGCTGCCCCTTCTGCGACGTGGGCCACGGCCGCCCCGACCCGCTGGATGTGAGCGAGCCCGACAACCTCGCCAAGACGATTGCCCAGCTCAAACTCAATTACGTGGTGATTACCAGCGTGGACCGCGATGACCTGCGTGACGGCGGTGCCGGCCACTTTGTGGAGTGCATCCGCAAAACGCGCGAGCTGTCCCCCAAGACGCAGATCGAAGTGCTGGTGCCCGACTTCCGTGGCCGCGATGACCGCGCGCTGGAGATCCTGAAAGCTGCGCCACCAGATGTGATGAACCACAACCTGGAAACCATCCCGCGCCTCTACAAAGAAGCCCGCCCTGGCAGCGACTACCAGTTCAGCCTGAACCTGCTCAAGAAGTTCAAGGCCCTATTCCCCGAAGTGCCGACCAAGAGCGGCCTGATGGTCGGCCTGGGCGAGACCGACGAAGAAATCCTCGAGGTGATGCGCGACATGCGCGCCCACAACATCGAGATGTTGACCATCGGCCAGTACCTCGCGCCCTCCACCAGCCACCTGCCGGTGCGCCGCTATGTGCACCCCGACACCTTCAAGATGTTTGAAGAAGAGGCCTACAAAATGGGCTTCAAGCACGCGGCGGTCGGAGCCATGGTGCGCTCCAGTTACCACGCAGATGTGCAAGCCGGTCACGCAATGAGCGCACCCGCCGCCTAAAAGCTGAATTGCTATAAATTTAATAGCTGCCAGCGCACATTCAATGTGGGCTAGCAGCTATTTTTATTTCAAGGCTTAGCGTATCCACGCTCCACCCACGCTACCGCACTGGCGCGGCTGAGCTTGAAAGCGGGTGACACCTTGACCTGCGCAATCACGTCATCGCCCTCATCCCTCGCCGTCAGGGTGGCGGTAGGATTTTCTTCGTCGGGCTCTATGTCCAGGTAGACCGTCACGCGACCCTCGCCTGCCGCCACTTCCATGCTTTGGTGCAGGCTGGCGTGTAACTGCTGCTCGCTGCGGCGCACGAATTCACGCGCCGTTTTCACCAAGGTCAAAAAAGCACTCTGGTCCAGCGGCTTGGGGTTCTTTTTATCGCGCCCCATGGTCCAGGGGCCGACCAGCGCAGGCTCTGAGGCGCCGTCGGCCGTCATCGCCACGGCCCAGCCATCGTCATCTTCGTTCTTCACAACGCGGGCAGTCCAGCCATCGCTGATCCACAGCCGCGGCTCTTGGATCTTCATGTCGGATTCGTTCAAGTTCATGGCGTGGAGTATGCAGGGAGATAGACACACAACCCCAGTGAGATGTGCAGAAATCAGGGCAATTTTCTTCTGAATTTAAGCGCATAAAAAATGAACAACAATAGCGATCCTTTGTTGTCACTTTCACCCTTTAAACACACCATGTACCACGCAGCCTCTGACCGATACGAAGGACGTGTTCCCTACCGCACCTGCGGCAAAAGCGGCCTCAAACTCCCAGCGGTGTCGCTGGGCCTGTGGCACAACTTCGGTGACGCCACACCGCTTCAAACCCAGCGCGACATGCTGCGCACCGCGTTCGATTTGGGCATCACCCACTTCGACCTGGCCAACAACTATGGCCCGCCGTTTGGCAGTGCAGAGACCAATTTCGGCGAACACTTGCGCCGCGACTTCATGCCCTACCGCGATGAGCTGATCATCTCCAGCAAGGCCGGCTACGACATGTGGCCTGGCCCCTATGGTCAGGGTGGCGGTTCGCGCAAATACGTGCTGGCCAGCCTGGACCAGAGCTTGAAGCGCATGGGCCTGGACTACGTGGACATCTTCTACAGCCACCGTTTTGACCCCGACACTCCGCTGGAAGAAACCATGGGTGCACTGGCCACCGCCGTACAGCAGGGCAAGGCCCTCTACGCCGGCATCAGCAGCTACTCCGGCACCAAAACCCGCGAAGCGGCAGCCATCTTGAAGAGCATGGGCGTGCCCATGCTGATCCACCAACCCTCGTACAGCCTGATGAACCGCTGGATCGAGGAAGACCTGCTGGACGCGCTGGATGAAACCGGCATGGGCTGCATCGCCTTCAGTGCGCTGGCCCAAGGCCTGCTGACCAACAAGTACCTCAACGGCGTGCCTGCAGACGCGCGCATCAACCGCCCCGGCGGTGGCTCCTTCAAGCAAGACCACCTGAGCGAGCAAAACCTCAAGCATGTGCGCGCCCTCAATGAGATCGCTCAAGCCCGCGGCCAGAGTCTGGCTCAAATGGCCACTGCGTGGGTGTTGCGCGACGCACGCGTGACCTCCGCGCTGATTGGCGCCAGCAAGCCCGAACAAATCGTGGACTTGGTGGGTGCGATGAGCAATCTCACCTTCAGTGCAGAAGAGCTGGCTGCCATCGACAGCCACGCGGTGGACGGTGGCATCAACCTCTGGAAGCGCCCATCCACCGACCAGCGCCTTGCCTGAGCCGGTTACGCCAGACAGCGAGTACTAAGCGGCTAAGCTTGCGGGGATGAATGCATCCCTTCTTGCTTTAGCCGCTATTGCCCTCTGGGGCAGTCTGGCCCCTTTGGGCGTCTCCTTGGGCCATGTGCCGCCGTTTCTGCTCACAGGCGTGGGCTTGGTCATCGGCAGTGTGATTGGCTTGCTGCTATCGCGCGGGCAGGTAAGTGCATGGAAAGTGCCCGCCGCCACCTTGGCGCTGGGGGTTTATGGGCTGTTCGGATTTCACTTTTTGCTCTTTATCGCCCTGCGCCATGCGCCACCCGTGCAAGCCAACCTGGTGAACTACCTGTGGCCGCTGGGCATTGTGCTGATGGCTCCGCTGTTTCTGCCCGGCATGCGGCTGGGTGCACTGCACGTCGCAGCCGCCTTGCTGGGCTTTGCCGGCGCGGCGCTGGCCATTTTGGGGTGCCGCGATGCGGGCAGCGGCATGGGGGGTTGGGCTTGGGGCTATCTGCCGGCCATGGCCTCTGCCTTTGTGTGGGCCAGCTATTCGCTGATGACCCGGCGGGTGCCGCCTTTCCCAAATGCAGCGATCGGTTTGTTCGGTCTGGTGTCCGGACTGCTTTCGCTCTTGTGCCACGCGCTCTTGGAGCCATCCGTCACGCTAACGACCCACGATTGGCAGCTGCTGGCGGCACTCGGTTTGGGGCCCTTGGGTGGTGCGTTTTACCTGTGGGATGCAGCGCTCAAACGCGGAGATGCACGCACCATCGGCGTGTTGTCATTTCTGACGCCATTGCTGTCCACCCTCGGCCTGCTCTGGATTCGGGGCGAATGGCCTAGCGCCAGTGTGGCATTGGCCGCTGCCATGATCGTGGGAGCAGCCGTGTTGGGCTCACGCGCCAAGGCTTGAGCACCTCACCAAAAAAGTGCTCTAGCCCTCGTGGAAATTGCGCTGGTAGCTATTAAAACAATAGCGTACCGGCATTTACATCACACGTATCCACCCGCCAGCTCCAAGGCCGGATCTTCCGCGGTGCGCACCCGCTGGGCCCAAAGGGCCAGTTTGGTGGTGTCGGAGCGCAAGATCTCTTGCTTGACCGCCAGAATCTGCGCGGGGTGCATGGAGAAGCTGCGCAGTCCCAAGCCCAGCAGCAAACGCGTCAGGGTCACATCACCCGCCATTTCACCGCACACACTCACGTCTTTGCCCTGTGCTCGGCATTCGGCAATCGTGTCCGCGACCAGCCGCAGCACTGCGGGGTGCAGCGGGTCGTAGAGGTGGGCCACCGATTCGTCCGCGCGGTCGATGGCGAGGGTGTACTGGATCAAGTCGTTGGTACCAATCGACAAAAAGTCGAAGTACTTCAAAAACAAAGGCAAGCTCAAAGCGGCCGCAGGAATTTCGATCATTGCGCCCAGCTGCACCGGGCCATACACATCACCCCGGCGATCAAGCTGGGCACGGGCCCGCTCAATGTGGGCCAGGGTTTGGCGGATTTCGCTCGCATGGGCCAGCATCGGTATCAGCAAACGGACCTTGCCATGCGCGGCCGCCCGCAAAATCGCGCGCAGCTGCGTCAAAAACATGGCGGGCTCGGCCAGGCTCCAGCGGATCGCCCGCAAACCCAGCGCAGGGTTGAGGTGGGCGTCGTCATGCACTGACTCATCCAGCGGCTTGTCAGC
>JAIXVK010000093.1 GCA_027483085.1 Comamonadaceae bacterium
GCAGAATCCACGGGCGCTAAGGGGCAAAAAGACTCTCAAACTCCAGTGGAGGCCGTCGAGGTGCAATCAGACCTGGACGCGATGCTCGAAGGCTTGCTCAAGAGCACGCCCAAGTTGGCCACCCCCGGTACCGATGGTGCGGGTCAGCGATGCGGCTTGGTCGCGATCGTGGGCAAGCCCAACGTGGGCAAGTCCACCCTGCTCAACGCCCTGGTGGGGCAAAAGATCAGCATTACCTCGCGCAAGGCGCAAACCACACGCCACCGCATCACCGGCATGCGCACCGAAGGGCAGACCCAGTTTGTGTTTGTGGACACCCCCGGTTTCCAGACCATTCACGGCAACGCACTGAACAAGTCTTTGAACAAAGCGGTGCAGGGCGCAGTGTCCGATGTGGACCTGGTGCTGTTTGTGGTGGAGGCTGGCAGCTTTACGTCGGCGGACGAAAAAGTGTTGAAGCTGCTGGGAACAGGTATTCCGGTCGTGTTGGTCGCCAACAAACTCGACAACGTGAAGGAGCGCGCTAGCCTGGCCCCCTGGTTGCAAGCGATGCAGGCCCGCGCCAAATTCACCGAAATGATTCCGCTGTCGGCCAAAAACGCCAAGGATATTGAGCGCTTGCTGGGTATCTGCGAGAAGTTCTTGCCCGAGCAAGCCTGGTGGTACTCCGAAGACGAGTTGACCGACCGCAGCGAGAAATTCCTGGCCAGCGAGTTGGTCCGCGAAAAGCTGTTCCGCCTGACCGGTGACGAGCTGCCCTACACCTCCACGGTGGTGATCGACAAGTTCGAAGAAGAACCACCCCAGAAAAAGGGCCAAAAGCGCCTGTTGCGCATTGCCGCCACGATCGTTGTGGAGCGCGATGGCCACAAGGCCATGGTGATCGGCGACAAGGGCGAGCGCATCAAGCGTATTGGCATGGAAACCCGTGTGGAACTCGAAAAGCTGGCGGATGCCAAGGTGTTTTTGGAGCTGTGGGTCAAAGTGCGCTCCGGCTGGGCCGATGACGAAGCGCGCGTGCGCAGCTTCGGGTATGAGTAAATTCACCCCCAGGCTTCGCGCACTGCGTGTCGCTTCGCCACCCCCATTGCAGGGGGCAACGCCTGCGGTCTGGCAAAGCCTGTCCCGCGGCGTTCGCTGGGTTTAGGCCCTCTCACTCCTACGATTTATGGCGACCAAACGTATTGCCGATGAGCCGGCGTTTGTGCTGCATCGCTACGACTGGAGCGAGAGCAGTCTGATTCTGGAGGTGTTCACCCGCCACTACGGTCGGGTGGCACTGGTCGCCAAAGGGGCGAAAAAGCCCACTTCGAGTTTTCGCCCCATTCTGCTGCCGCTGCAGCCTTTGCACGTGGCCTTTGGAGGCGATGCCGAGATCCGCACTTTGCGCAGCGCAGAGTGGCAGGGCGGACATGTGATGCCGACCGGGGATGCTCTTCTGTCTGGCTACTACCTCAACGAGTTGCTGATTACCTTGCTGGCGCGGGACGACCCGCATGCCGCGCTGTTTGACATCTATGCCCAAGTGGTCCGCGTCATTGCCAGCGAGCACGACGAAGTGCTGCAGGCGGCCCTGCGGACCTTCGAGTTGCTGTTGCTGCGTGAGGTGGGTTTTCTGCCCCAGCTCGATGCACAAACCATGACGCTGGCGCCTTTGCATGCCGATGTGCGTTATGTGCTGGTGCCTGAGGGCGGACTGCGGCAAGCAGGGCCTGACGACCGTGTCGGCCTGCTCGGAGCCCAGTGGGTGTCACTGCAAGATGCGATCGCAGACGACGCCCCCTTCACCACCACGCTGCGGGCTTGTGCCGAGGTGATGTCAGAACTCAAACCCCAGCTACGGGCACTGCTGCACTACCATTGCGGCGTCAAGACGCTGCGCACGCGGCAGATGATGATTGATATTCAAAACCTATGAAAACCCATCTCTCCGTCAACCTGAACAAAGTAGCGCTGGTGCGCAACACCCGCCACCTTGGTATTCCCAGTGTCACCCGCGCAGCGACTTTGTGCCTGGAGGCGGGCGCCGCGGGTATCACGGTGCACCCGCGCCCTGATGCACGGCATATCCGCGCGCAGGATGTGTTGGATTTGGCGGAGCTGCTCAAAGCCTGGCCGGACCGCGAATTCAATGTGGAAGGCAACCCGTTTCACAACCTGATGGACTGCGTGCGTGACCTGCGTGAGCGCGGCTTGCCGGTGCATCAGGTGACCTTTGTGCCCGACTCGGAAGGCCAGTTCACCAGTGACCATGGCTGGGGCTTCCCCGCGGATGCTGCACGCTTGCAACCCTTGATCGACGAGGCCCATGCCCTGAACCTGCGCGTCAGCCTTTTCATGGACGCAGACCCCAAGGCCATGGCGGCTGCCAAGGCGGCGGGCGCAGACCGCATTGAGCTCTACACCGAGCCATTCGCCGCCGCCTGGGGCACCGCGGATCAGCAAGCGCAATTGGATCGTTTCGCCGCCGCTGCCCAAGCGGCACTGGACGCGGGCCTCGGCGTGAATGCGGGCCATGATTTGAACCGTGACAACCTTGTTGCGTTTGCGCAGCAAGTGCCGGGTTTGCAAGAGGTGTCCATCGGCCATGCCCTGATTGCCGACGCACTGGAGCTGGGCTACACCGCCACTATCAAGGCCTATCTGGCCTGCCTCGGGCAATAAAGGCGAGTCTTGATTTACGGCATTGGCACCGACATCTGCGATGTGCGCCGCATACGCGCCAGCGTAGAGCGCCATGGCGAGCGTTTTGCGGCCAAGGTGCTGTCCGATGCGGAGCTGGCCACCTGGAAGGCCCGCAGCGCCCGCTGGCCCGAGCGCGGCTTGCGTTATCTGGCCACGCGCTTCAGCGCCAAAGAGGCCTTCAGCAAGGCCATCGGGCTGGGCATGCGCATGCCCATGAGCTGGAAGCTGTGCGAGATTACCAACGAGCGCAGTGGCAAGCCGGTCATCGTGTTGCATGGTGAGCTGAAGACCTGGTTTGAAGCCCAAGGGCTTCAGGCCCACATCACTGTGACGGACGAAACTGACTATGCCGCCAGCTTCTGCGTGGTGGAAACCCGCTGAGAATATGAGTAAAAATAGCCGCTAGCGCTCATAGAATATGCGCGAATAGCTCCTGAATTGATAGCAATAAACACCATGACATTCCACGCCCCTCTGATCATCGATATCGCCGGCACCAGCCTCACCGCCGTGGACCGCAAGCGCTTGAGGCACCCGCTGGTGGGGGGCATGATTCTGTTTGCCCGCAACTGGCAAAACCGCGAGCAACTCACGGTCCTGTGCCGCGACATCAAAAAAGTGCGCGCGGATTTGCTGATCTGCGTGGACCATGAAGGCGGCCGTGTGCAGCGCTTCAAGACCGACGGCTTCACCCACTTGCCGCCCATGCGCGCCTTGGGGGAGATGTGGATGCGGGACATCGTGCCCACCACCTCTTCCAAGAAAGCTGGCGCCTTGGACGCTACCAACGCGGCCACCGCCACCGGCTATGTGCTGGGCGCCGAGTTGCGCGCCTGTGGCGTGGATATGAGCTTCACGCCGGTGCTGGACCTCGACTACGGCGAAAGCAGTGTCATCGGCGACCGCGCGTTTGCGCGCGACCCGCGTGTGGTGTGCATGCTGGCCAAGAGCCTGATGCACGGCCTGCAAAAAAGCGGCATGGCGAACTGCGGCAAGCACTTCCCCGGCCATGGCTTTGTGAAAGCCGACTCCCACATCGACATCCCGGTAGACAAACGCGGCCTCAAAGCCATTTTGGCGGACGACGCCGCACCCTACCGCTGGCTCAACACCGTGACCGGCAGCGTGATGCCCGCCCATGTGATTTACCCCAAGGTAGACAGCCGCCCTGCAGGCTTCTCCAGCGTGTGGTTGAACGACATTCTGCGCGGCCAATTGGGCTTTACCGGCGCCATCTTCAGTGACGACCTGTCCATGGCCGGCGCCCGCTTGATTGACGGCAAAACCGTGAGCTACACCGAAGCGGCTGTGGTGGCGCTGAATGCTGGCTGCGACTTGGTGCTCTTGTGCAACCAGTCCATGGCCAATGCCGAGGGCGGTGGCAAAGCGGTGGACGAATTGATCGACGGCCTGACCGAAGCCCAGCTTAAAGGTCAGTGGCAGGCACTGGAGGCGAGCGAAGCCCGCCGCCGCGCATTGCTGCCCACCAGCCCTGCCATGGCGTGGGACGACCTCATGGTGCACCCCGACTACATGCAGGCGCTGGACTGGATCGCCTGAAAGCCTGAGCCGCGCCGGCCATGGACTTTGCCGCGCTGATCTATCACCGCCAAGAGTTTCTGGACGGTCAGTGGTGGTTGCCTCTTACGGCGCAGCTGGTGCACTTCAATCTTGCGCACGGCATGTCCAATGCGATGGTCGCGCTGGTGTTGGGCGCGTTATTCCGGCTGATGCTGGCGTGGGCACAGCAGTGCGCCTTGATTTTAGGAAGCGCATTCGCCGTTGCTGTGGTGGTGGTGTCTGATGCGAACTGTGCCTACTACGCGGGTGCCTCTGGCGCGCTGTACGGGTGGGCCGCGGGCGGCTGCCTGATGACGATTTTTTCCGAGAGCGTCACCTCCCAACCCCACCGGCGGATCGCACTTTTTGTGTTGTGCCTGTTGGTGGTGCGCTTGGTGGCGATGCAGTGGGCCGGGGTCGGCGCTACAGCGTGGGGCTTTCCGGTCTATTTACCCGCCCATTGGGCAGGGCTTGTTGGCGGACTTGCAATGGCTAGTTTCTTCATGCGCAGGAAGACGACGCCTGCGCAGACCACGCATCGCCAGCAAAGCGACGAGCGCTAGCTCCCATCCCGACATCGTGCCGCCCCCGCCACCCCCTCCGCTGCTACTTGCGGTGGCAAGGGTCGCGGAGTTAATGGTAAGCGTGACCGTTTGCGGCATGCCCGAGCGGCTGGTATCGCTGGGGGTGACGGTGAAGCTATAGGTTCCGAGCACGGGGATACTCCAACGGAAGCGGCCTGTGCTGCTGAGTGTCGCCCCTGCGGGTAACCCGGAGCTGGAGAACGTGACCGTATCCGCCGAGTCTGCATCAACGGCGGTGACATCAAATTGGAGGTCGATGCCTTCGGTACCCGTTTGCGTGGGCGCCGACGTCATGGAAGGTGGAGTGTTTGACGCAGAGCCCTCACTCACCTGCAAGGCCTTCACCGCTGCAAAGGCATCCAACATGCCGGTGCCGCAGGTGGTCAATGATGCGCAAACAGTCCCCGACCGGAAGGGGCGCGTGTTGTTCTTCAACAGCGCTGCAATTTGTGCTGGTGTCAGGGTTGGCTTGATTTGCAGCAGGAGTGCGGCGGCCGCGGCAACATGCGGCGCAGCCATGCTGGTGCCGCTTTTGAGCAAGATCGCATCGCTCTGAGGCGTGGTCCGGCCCGTGTTGTCGGTGGAAAAAATGCTGGAGCCGGGTGCACTGAGGGCGACTTGTGCACCGACGTTGGCGAAGCTTGATTTCTCCCCCGTGATGGTGTGGGCGGTAACCGCAATCACGCCGCTGCAATTCGCCGGCGAAGAGACGGGGCCCCCGTCGTCATTCCCGGCCGACACCACAACGGTGGTGCCTGCCGTCACAACTGCGTTGACGGCATCCCTATACGAGTCGGAGCAGCTTCCCGTGCTACCCAGGCTCATGTTGATGACTTTGGCGATATTCTGGTTGGTGACGCCATTCACTTGGCGAAGGCCTGCAGCCCAATACATTCCTTCCTGGATATCCGATGAGTAACCACCGCATACCCCCAACACCCGAACCGGCAGTATCTTGGCGCCGAAAGCACCACCGATAACGCCGCTGCTGTTATTGGCAACTGCGGCAATGGTGCCTGCGACATGGGTGCCGTGCCAGCTGGAGTCCTCCACCGCGCAATCGCTCGCGTTGGAATTCCAGTCTCCGGGGTCTGTGGGGTTATCGTCACGCCCATCTCCGTCATTCGCCGTTGTAAACGTGGTGTTGATGGGCGGGTTATCGGCCGAAATGAAATCGTAGCCCTGCAACACGTTGGCCGCCAAGTCCGGATGGGGGCGATACCCCGAGTCCAACACCGCCACGATCACCCCCGCACCCGTCACCGGGGTGCTGGATCCGATCATCCGATCCCATGCGAGCTGGAAATTGGCCCCGCCGGCCGCCCCGGCAGGTGATTTGAGGTTCCATAAGCTGCTGAAAAACGTGTCGTTCGGCGTCAGGTGCGCTTGCACGCGTTCATCAATCTCGACGTACTCCACCGCAGGGTCTTTGGCCAGCTTGGCTATGACCGACCGCATTTCCGGCCGAGTCAAGGGGGCGCCGGTGCTCGCCACCTGGATGCCGTTGTAAATGGTTTTCAGGTGGCGCAGATTCAATTCGTGCCCGGCTACAGTGCTGGCCGCGCGCTCTTTCAAACCTTGAACACGTTCCGTGTCGCTGGTCTCTGCGAAGAGGTGAGCGGCTTTGGACTCTTTGGGGGTCTTGAATTTGATGATCAACCGGCTGTACGTCGCCCCCTCCAGGGAGGCGGCGGAGCGGGCGACTTTGGCCGGTGGGCCCTCAGTGAGGGGCAGAGCAGCAAGCGCGGGTATCGCTCCGAGGGCAAGGGCGCTAAGGGTGGCATTTCTGAGTAAACGCAAATAAGGTGTCATCGCAAGCGTCCCTAATTTCGCATCGCTTTGGCATCCAGCTCGGCATACCGCACTCCGGGGGCCTTTGCGAGTTTTGTCACAAGGTCTTGGGTCGTCTGCCCGGGTTGTGGAGTGATGGCGAGCAAACAGCTGGTCGCTGACATCTGTGCCACAAATACGATGGATGCAGCACCGGTGGATGCAGAGAGGCTACGCACCAGTGCTGTGGGATCCTCAGGGATGGGTTCGTGAGTGCCCACCATTAGGCGCACCGCTTGGGTGGCGACAGGTGTCGTTGCTGAAGCAGCGCTTGGGCTCATGGACGGGCCCAATCCGCAGCCGGAGTGAGTCGTTAAAAGCGCCAAAAAAATGCCAAAAGTGAACAGTTTCACAATGCTCCCTCGTATGTGCCGAAACAGAGTGGAATGCGTGAGTCTGCGTGCAGACATCACTTTTTCACATTGTAGGCACGACCTGAAAAGGCGGTGAGCGACTACGGAAAGCGGCCCGGTTGTCCGGAGAGTATCAGGGTGAGCGGTGCAGCCGGGGAGCCGAAAGGGCGACGATCTGGTCCCGGGTCGCTTCGTCGATCAGGCGGTGCTTGAGCAGGCTGCCGTCTGCGGTCATGAGCGCCCGCAGTTGTTGCAGGTCTTTGACGGTCGGGGCGACCTTGATCTGTGCAAGCGCAGCCTGGCTGTTGTTGCCTTTGATGAGTGCTGCCACTTTGGTGGCCCAAACGCTGGGACGAGACATGTGATTCAGTGGCCAACTTCGATAAAGAGAGTTATTTTCGCACACCACCGCCAGAAACGCTTCATGGATTGCTACGAAAACAATAGCGCCCATGCGACCGGTGACCGCAATTTCTACATTTCTCCTGCTGGAATAGACCACGCCGATCCGGTACCATCGCCGGCTATGACTCAAGCACATACCAGTTTTAGAGCGTTGACGCGCAGCACCCTGTTGGCCTGCACCCTTGGGCTGGCCCTTTGGAGTCCGTCTGTGATGGCGCAAGAGGCCCGAAGCGGGACGTTTAAAACAGTGCAGGGCGGTGTCAAGGTGGTCCAAGGCGATGCCCAGCGCGCAGTCATTCCCGGTGCCGGTGTGCAAGAGGCAGAAAGAGTCCAAACCGATGCAAGCGGTTCTGCGGTGCTGATGCTGCGCGACGGTACATCGATTGCCATTGGCCCGAACACCACCGTCGATATCAGCCGCTTTCAGTTTGACGGCACCACCCAGCAAGGCAGCCTCGCAGTCCGGGTGCTGCAGGGCACGATCCGGATGGTGACCGGCCTGTTAGGCAAGGTGCAACCAGACAACGTCAAAGTGACAACGCCCGCCACAACCGTCAGTGTGCGCGGCACGGATTTCATTGTGGAGGTGCTATGAGCGTGCGTTACCTCGTTGTTGTCGTATTGCTCGGCCTGCAAGCGTGTGCCCCCGTGAGCCGTGTCATTTTGTTGCCGGACAGTGCGGGCCGGTCTACCGCAGTCCAGGTGAGCAATGCCGGCGGTGTAGTGGATCTGACCCAGCCCTATCAAACCGCAGCGTTGCAGCAGGACGGCCGCTTGGAAGCAGGCGTACTCAGTGCTGA
>JAIXVK010000266.1 GCA_027483085.1 Comamonadaceae bacterium
CCACCGGCACCTCCAGCCCCCACCACTGACCTTGCTGGATCCCTTGGTAAATCGAATCCGGCAATCGCAGCAAACCGATGCGCTTGCTTTCCGCCTCGACATACACCGGGCGCCCAGGGTCAAAGCTTGAGAGGGTATGGAGTATCTGCGTCTCGAACATTTTCTGAGACGGCTGGGCCTGGCCTGGCAAGCCACCCAGTACCGAGCCCTTGTGGGCCGCCAGCGCCTCCAGGTTCAGCACCTGGTGTCCCTGGGCCTGCAAGGCTTCGAGCACCTTGGTTTTACCCGAGCCGGTCGGGCCCGCCAGCACCTGAAAGCCGAATTGCGCGGGCACACGCACCAACTCTTCAAGCACATGGTGGCGCCAGGACTTGTAGCCCCCTGACAAGCGCCGGGCCGTCCAACCCACCTCGTTCAGGATGTGGGTAAAAGAGCCGCTGCGCTGACCACCACGCCAGCAATACACCAGCGGCCGCCATGACTTGGGGTGCGCGGCAAACAAGCTGTCGATGTGCGTCGCCACATTGCGCGCGACCAAGACGGCCCCGACCTTGCGCGCCTCGAATGGGGAAACCTGCTTGTACATCGTGCCGACGCGGATGCGCTCTTCATCATTCAGCACCGGGCAGTTGATAGCGCCGGGAATATGGTCCAACGCGTATTCGCCGGGCGAACGCGCGTCGATCACCGCATCAAAAGTGGACAACTGCTCGATGTCAGCAAACGTGTGATTCACAGAAGTCACGGGCATCCCCTCATTAACGGACCCAATTAACGGACCAACACCAACACCGTGCCCAGCACCGTGAGACCGGCGCCCCACCAAGCGCCCTGCGCGGGCGAGCGGCCCAGGTGCCACCATAACAAAGGCAGCACCAACACCGGCGACACGGATGACAAGATGCCCACCATGCCGACATTGCCACGCTGCAGCGCCAGCAGGATGAGGCTCATCCCCAAGCCCATACCGATCATGCCGCTCAACGCGACTTTGCCCAATACGGCCAAAGACAAGGAGTTTTGGGTGCGAGCTACCGAAGCGCCCGCCCACAGAAGCACCAAGTGGGCGGCACAAGTTGCCCCCACCCGCAGCACCGTGGCCGCGACCGGGTCCACGCCCGATGCCATCACCGGCTTGGCAATCAAAGAACCGGTTGCCTGGCACAAGGCTGCCAACAGGCCCAGCGCGATCCCCGAGGGAATATGGCCGCGAAGCTGCTCCAGGGCATGCGACTCGTCTTTGCGGCTGCCCAAAGCAATCGCCGTCATGACGCCGCCCACCACCAAGGCCCCACCCATCATGGCTTGGGGCCCCATGCGCTCATCCAACACCACAAACCCCAGCAGTGCGCTGAACAAGGCGTGCGTGGCAAACAGCACCCCGGTACGCCGCGGACCCAGCCGGTTCATGGACGCAAACAAGGCGGTGTCGCCGATGAAGATGCCGATCAATCCACTGAGAATCAAAACCCAGGCTTGCTCGGCATGGATGCTGTGCCAAGCCCCATTGAGCAGGACCACGGGCGCCAGCATCACAAACACCAGCCCCATACGCCAACGGGTAAATGCAAACGCGCCGAGATGGCGCGCTTGAGGGGCTGAAATCAGCCCGGTCACCGCCCAGCAAGCCGCAGCGCCCAGGGCCAACCAATCAAAAGACAGCGTCACGCTGCCGCCGCGGCACGTGCCATCAAGAACTGAACAGGAAGTTCATCACGTCGCCATCTTTGACCACGTATTCCTTGCCTTCGGCGCGCATCTTGCCCGCGTCTTTGGCACCCTGCTCGCCCTTGTTGCTGATGAAGTCATCAAAGGCAATAGTCTGGGCGCGGATGTAACCCTTTTCGAAATCCGTGTGGATCACGCCAGCCGCTTGGGGGCCGGTGTCGCCCACATGGATAGTCCAGGCGCGCACCTCTTTCACCCCAGCGGTGAAGTAGGTTTGCAAGCCCAACAGGCTGTAAGCAGAGCGAATCAGGCGGTTCAAACCGGGTTCGGTTTGGCCGAGTTCCTGCAGGAACTCCAGCCGGTCCGCATCGTCCATCTCGGAAAGCTCAGCTTCCATCTTGGCGCAAATGGCCACCACAGGCGCGCCCTGGGCCGTCGCAAACGCAGTCAAGCGGTCGAGCAAAGGGTTGTTTTCGAAACCATCTTCCGACACGTTGGCCACGAACATCGCAGGCTTGGCCGTGATCAGGAAAAACTGCTTGAGCAAAGGCAACTCTTCTTTGCTGAAGTCCAAGGTACGCACCGGCTTGGCTTCGTTCAGCGCCGCCTGGCACTTCTCCAGAATCGCCACCAGCTTGATCGACTCCTTGTCGCCGGAACGGGCCAGCTTTGTCACACGGTGCAGGGCTTTTTCCACCGCGCCCAAATCCGCCAGGCACAACTCGGTCTGAATGACTTCGATATCGGCAATCGGGTCTACCTTGCCGGCGACGTGGATCACGTTGTCGTCTTCAAAGCAGCGCACCACGTTGATGGTGGCGTCTGTTTCGCGGATGTGTGCCAAGAACTTGTTGCCCAAGCCCTCGCCGGTGCTTGC
>JAIXVK010000566.1 GCA_027483085.1 Comamonadaceae bacterium
AAGGCGGGCTGTAAAACGCGAGTTTGGCGGGGGGGGCTTCGTGGGCAAAGGCTTTGAGCATGTCGAGGCGGGACACCTCCAGCCCGCCCAGTCGCTCGCGCAGTGCACCCTCGAGTGCATTTTCCCAGCCTTGCTCGATATGGATGCGGCTCCACAGTCCCTGCAAATGGTCCAGGCCGTGTTTGGCCAGCCAGGGTTGCAACTTGCCGTCCGTCTTGACTTTTTCTTGCAGCGCTTTGAGGGCCTCGAGCCGGGCGGAGAGGTCGGATTGGCGCGAAGACTCGGCGTTGACCCGGCTTTGCTGCTCCTTGCGGGCTTCGTCCAGCTGGGGCACGGCTTCTTGCAACTCTTGCAGGCGGGCATCCGCAATTTGATGGCTTTCCTGCGCCACTTCTAACTGCTCTTGGAGACCCTGCAAGCGGGACTCGTCCGGAGCAGACAGGGCATTGCGGTCGGTGGAAAGCCGGTCACGGCGGCTACCCAGCTGGCGGCTTTGCTCTTCAATGCCACGCTGCTCGGCAGCCAACACCTGGATCTGCTGTTGCACTTGAGTGACCGCGCCGCGCTGGTCATTGGCGGCAGCCTGGGCTTTGGTCAGTGCCTCTTCCACGTCCGGTAGCTGTTGCGCTTGCTCTTCGACCTGGGCGGCCAGCAACTCGGTTTGTTCTTCACCCATGGCAGCCAGCTCGGCCAGACGCTCCATTTCGTTTTGGGCGTCGTCTTTGCGAGTCGCCCACTGGGCGATTTGCTCTTTCAAAGTGATCAGGCGCTGCTCGACCCGCTGACGCCCTTCCACCACAAAGCGGATTTCGGCCTCCAGGCGGCCGACATCGGTGCTGGCCTCGTACAGCAAGCCTTGGGCTTGGTTCACCTGATCGCCCGCTGCGTAATGCGCTTGGCGCACGGTTTCCAGATCGGCTTCGATATGGCGCAGATCGGCCATGCGCGCTTCGAGCGCATTGACTGCGGCAAGGCCTTCGGTTTGCACTTTGGCTTTGTCGGCCAGGGCCTCAGCCCGCTTCAAAAACCACTGCTGATGCTGCTTCAGGGTGACTTCGGCCTGCAAGGCGTTGTACTTTTGGGCCACTTCGGCCTGCTTTTCAAGGCGGTCGAGGTTGCTCCCCAGCTCGCGCAAGATATCTTCCACCCGGGTCAGGTTTTCGCGGGTATCGGACAGGCGATTTTCAGTTTCTCGACGGCGCTCTTTGTATTTGGAGACACCGGCTGCTTCTTCCAGAAACAGGCGCAGCTCTTCGGGCTTGGATTCAATGATCCGGCTGATCGTGCCCTGGCCGATGATGGCGTAAGCCCTTGGCCCAAGACCGGTGCCAAGAAACACATCTTGCACATCGCGGCGGCGCACCGGCTGGTTATTGATGAAATAGCTGCTGGTGCCGTCTCGGGTCAACACCCGTTTGACCGCAATTTCTCCAAACTGGCCCCACTGCCCGCCGGCGCGGTGGTCGGCATTGTCAAACACCAACTCCACACTGGATCGGCTGGCAGGTTTGCGGGTCGTGGTGCCGTTGAAGATCACGTCCTGCATCGACTCGCCGCGCAATTCGCTGGCCTTGCTTTCACCCAGCACCCAACGCACCGCATCCATGATGTTGGATTTGCCGCAGCCATTCGGCCCCACTACCCCGACCAGTTGCCCAGGGAGCAGGAAGTTCGTGGGTTCAGCAAATGACTTGAAGCCCGAGAGCTTGATGGAATTGAGTCGCACGGTGGAGCTTGATTGACGCTAAGTATTTGATTTTATTGAGCTTTGCCGGTCTCACACCGACACAGCCGAGCCGCGGATGATACCGCGCGGTGCCCTCAACACCCGAAAACGGCAGGCGGCCTAAGCAGCAAGGCCGAGGTATTGGGCGACTTCAGCCTTCAAACGGAGCAGTTCAGGCGCCAACTCGGCGTAAGCGGCAGACACCGCCCCAACATCTCCCTTTTTGCTCATGAGCTCGACCTCTGACACACGGCCATACAGCTCGGTGGTGCAAAAAATCGGGATAAAACCCTTCAAGGGGTGGAGCAAGTGGTTGGCGCCTTTGATATCGCCCTTAGCCAATAGCTCGGTAATGGCAGGCACATCGTTCGTCAAGGACTCGAGCACCATGGGCAGCATCTCTCGCAACGCGCCTTCATCGCCGATTTGCTCCATGGCACCCGCAATATTCAGGTAGCGTGGGGCATCACCGTGGGATGGGATTGCTGACATGGCTCACTCCTCAAATTCAAAGCTGGGCTAACCCGATGGCCAGCAGCCCCTGAGTTTAACGATGACTCAGGGATAATGCCGCCCCATGAATCCGAATTTGTCCCGCCTGCAGGCCTACCCCTTTGAACGCCTGCGCCAATTGTTTGCCGCAGTCGCGCCTAACACGGCCTTCAGCCCGATCAGCCTGGGCATCGGCGAGCCCCGCCACCCGACACCACAACTGATCAAGGACGCCTATTGCCACGCGATTCAGTCCGGGGAAAGCGGGCTCGCGGCCTATCCTGCGACGGCTGGTGACCCCAAGCTCCGGCAATCCATGGTGAACTGGATTCAGCGCCGCTATGGGCTCGCGCTCAACCCGGCCAACCAGGTGCTGCCGGTCAATGGATCGCGGGAGGCCTTGTTCGCTTTTGCCCAGGTGGTCATCAACCCCTCGGCTTGCGATGGCACGGTGCAGGTGGTGTGCCCCAATCCGTTTTACCAAATCTATGAGGGGGCGGCGCTGTTGAGTGGTGCGCAG
>JAIXVK010000110.1 GCA_027483085.1 Comamonadaceae bacterium
CGTGGACACCGGGGTTGTCGGCACAGCCGCTTCCTGCTCCGCGTCCTGGAGCGCTTTGCCCAAGCCCACAAACACCGCCTGCATCGCATCAAAGCGGGTGAGCAAGGGTTCTAGTTGCAACGATTGCAAACCTTCGGCACCCAAGGTCTCGATGGAGGACTCCATCCGGTGCCCCATTTCACCCAAGCGCATGGCACCCGCAAGGCGCGCACTGCCCTTGAGTGTGTGGAGCAAACGCATCACTTCTTGCCGGGCGGCCATCTCGTCGGGATGAGATACCCATTGGCGCAGCGCGGCACCCAACTGAGGCATCAACTCAGTGGCCTCCTCTTCAAAGATGGGCAGCAAGTCCACATCAAGGCTGTCTTGCGCAACCCATTCTTCATCATCCCCATCCAACACGATGAGGGGAGCCGCTTCTGGCAAAGGCGTTGGCGCGTTCACCGCCTCAGAGGCTGGTGTTTCGGGCGGCAAAGACACTTCCGCGGGCACTTCTGACTCGGCGAGCGGCACTGGCTCGGAAGCCACGGGTGCGACCGACTCGAGGCTATTGAAGTCCGATTCCTCGTCCGGCTCTTGCAAGGTATCCCCAGACTCCATCACAGGTGCCGGGAACTCCGTTTCGGTGATGTCTTGCAAAGCTTGCAAAACGTGTGAATCCGCCTCTTTCACAAAACCTGCTGCGAACTGGTGCAGCAAGCGGCGAATGTCTTCCGCGGCGTCGCAAAACACATCTGCGTGGTCTGCCTGCACTTGCCGGTGCAACTGAACATGCTGAAGCGCTTGCTCCAAGGCTTTGGCGGTTTCTGAAAGCGCTGTAAAGCCTACTGTTGCGGAACTGCCCAACAAGGAATGGGCCAAAGAAATGACGGTATCGGACACTGGCTCTTGAAGCTCTATCGCCCACTCACCCAGCTCTGTTTGCAGCCTGCGTGACCATTCATCGGCCTCGTTCAGGTAGACGTTGTAGAGCGGAATACTCATGCGCAGCGGGCCGATGACCTTCATGCCCTCATCGGGATCTGCAGAGACACGTTCAGGGAATTGCAGCACCAAACCTGTGGTGGCGGGTTGCGATTGCTCTTCAACGATCTCTTCGCTATCGAATTCCGCTGCCACCGGCTCTTCCAGATCGTCCAGAGCATCTGCTACCGGAGCTGCGCTGCTCTCCAGCTCGTTGATATCGAGCAAGCGGGTTTCCAGCGGCGCATGGATCGTTTGCGAAGGCGCATCGAAATCAGAAAAGTCGAAGTCACCCAAGTCGACGTCTGAGAGCTCGACGCTTTCCACGGAGTCCAACGACTGCGCAGTGGGCTCGGCAGTATCCAAACTTGTCGCGTCGAAGTCGAAGATCTGAGTTGCCACGAAATCTGGCTTGGCTTCTTCGGGCGGCGGCGGAGAAGGCAGGTCATCCAAAACGATAGACCCCATTTCGGTGGCCGCAAAATCGACCTGAATCTCTTCGAGTTCAGGCAACTCCAGCTCCGGAGCTTCTTCTGCAGGTTGATCGATCGACGGAGCGTCTTGTGCGAGCAAAGCTTCTGGCTCGATCAAGGCAGCATCGGAGGTAACTACCGCATCGGGAAGTTCTGACGGAATATCCAGTGCCACGCTTTGGCCATGCAATCGCAATGCATCAGCGGTGGCCCGGAAAGGCACAGAACTCCAGCCCGATGCTTGCCCCTGAGCGATATCAGCGACCCAGCGCGCCAGACCGGCGATGGCCTGGTCTGCGACATCCATCAGCGCGTTGCTCGCAGGCCGCTGTTCGGCCAACGATGTATTGAGGAGCTGCTCAAACGCCCAAGAGGCCTCACCGAAGTCATCCAGACCGACCATGCGGGAACTGCCCTTGAGCGTATGGAACGCCCTGCGCAAAGTGGTTTGATCTGCAAGATTGGTCGGATCCAGACGCAATGCGGCAAGCGCCTCGCGTCCGCGCTCGATAACGTCACGGGCTTCTTCGAGGAAGATGTCCTGGAGCTCTGCCGCATCGTCATCGTCCAAGTCCGCGGCGGCTGGCTGGGCAGGCGCGCTGGCAGGAGTTGGGGCAGCCGAAGCCACCGCTGCCAAGCTGGCCAGATCGTCTTGGACGTCGTCCTGCACGACCTGCACTTCTGGAACCACCATACGCTCGCGGCCCATCACGGGCTTGAACTCGCCAAGGCTCTCGTCATAAACGAAAAGGGTCTTCGCCAAGGAGCGCTGAAAACTCAACATGTCGATTAAGAAGCCCAACGCACCCAAGCTGTTACCGAGCTTTTCGAACACGCCTGTGGGCGCGGTAGAAGCGTCAACCTCATCGACCAGCAGCTGTTCCACCGTCGTGCGCATCCGCAAAGCGGCGAGCGAGGGCTGATCCAACCCCAGCACGGAGAACACGCCGCGCATTTGGGCAAACTGCCCGGGCACGCTGCGAAGGGGGCTTTTGTCGCGCGGGTCCCTGAAGAATTGATCCAGCGACTTTTCAATATCTCCCAGGGTCGTGCGGAGCTCATCCACCACACTGCCCATGGTTTGGCGATCACTCACGCGGCGGTACAGCTCTTCCATCCACGTTTCCAGCGGCTCCGGCTCTTCGCCGTCTGTCACATGCTGGAGTCGCTGCGCCAACCGGGCACTCCGCTCAGCCAACTGGTTGTCTGTGGGGTCGAGGTCCTCGTAAGCCGCTTCGAGGTAAAGAATCGAAGTGGCGACTTCCATCGCCACCGCCGGTGTCGGCGCCACGCCAGAACGGGCAGTTGCCTCGATCACCTGCGACAAGCCGCGAGCCAACTCACCACTCTCAGGGTGCAATTTGGTCACGGCCTCCGACACGGCAGCAAACTGTTCAGCTGCTGCTTTGAGACGATTGACATCTCCGCCTGCCAAGGCCGACCATGTCTCGGCAGCTGCCGCGATACGCTTGCGCGCGAGAACCAGCATCGCAGGGTCAAAGCGACCGAACTGCTCACTGACATAGTCCACTTGCTTATTGCGGGTCAAGCCGTAAGCGGTGCGGACTGCCGTCAACACAGGTGCCACAGTGGGGTCTGCAGGTATCGCCCGGGAGCAGAAAAACACAATGTCTTGGGCAAGTCGCTCAGACACTGCAGTTTGCCCCTTTGTCAGCGCCACATATTGCTGCAGGATGCGCGATGCGGCGCGCTTGGTATAGATGTCGCTATCAAACAGGTCTTGCGACATGCCCTCGAAATAGGCGCCGCAGACCATCCAAAAGGTGCGCTCTTCCATGGACTGCGCTGCGGCAGCTAAGCCCAGACTAACTTGCAACAAGCGAAGTGCCGCCTCTTTCTCGCCGTATTTGACGAGTCGCAACACTGCATGATCCATCTCCCGGCGGACCTGCGGGCCCGCAGTGTGCGGCTCCACACCTTCGGGCACCTGCACCGGGATCCATTGCCACGCCGGTGGCCACAAATCCGCAGGGTGAATCCGTTCCGCGCCCGCCATCTCGAGCAGAACCTTGTACTGCGGGAACAACGCCACCGAGGAAGCGGACTTGCCCTTGATGACACCATCCAGGTATTCCGTCAGGGCGAAGCTGGCGCGCTCCATGGCGTTCGCCGCGTCATCGCTGCACTGCTCCGGCCTTTGTACGAACTTTTGAGCCAATGTTTCCATGGCCCGCACAAACTTGGCGGGCGCCTCTAGGCCCACCATTTCCAATGCACCCACTGCTTGATGCAGCTGCTGGCGCGCTATGCGCAGGTGGCTGGCATCCAACTCCGTCAAATCCGCTCCGCGGGCCATTTCAGCATCGCGGACAAAACGACGCATCGCCTTGGTGGCTCCGTCTAGGGACTTGCGGAGCTCTTCGAGCACCCAAGCCAACGGCCCCAGGTCACCGATAGCGAGTTCGTTATCTCCGGAATCAAGAAGGTTGGACGACATGGGTTCAGGCACTCCTGGAAATCACGGGGCGGAAGGTCACGTGGGCACGCGATCAGGAAATCTTGAACCGGGACACCGATTGACGGAGTTCCTCGGCCATACGGGAGAGTTCACGCACTTGATTAGCAGTCGCGCGGGTACCTTCACCCGTCTGCTCGGTCACCGCAAAAATGTGCTGAATGTTGTCAGCCACCACGTTCGCCAAACCTGCTTCGCGGGAAGCAGCGTTCGAGATCTGCTCAATCAGGTCGGCCACTTGGCGGGACACCCGATCAATTTCAGTCAGCGCGGTACCGGCATTATCGGAAAGCTTGGCCCCTTCCACCACACCCTGCGTGGAGCGCTCCATCGCGCCGATAGCATCCTGCGTATCTGTCTGAATGGCCTTCACCAGCGCCGCAATCTGGCGCGTCGCATCGGCGGAGCGTTCAGCCAGACGCTGCACTTCTTCCGCCACCACCGAGAATCCGCGACCAGCCTCACCAGCCGATGCAGCCTGAATGGCGGCGTTCAAAGCCAACACGTTGGTCTGCTCGGTAATGTCAGAAATCAGCTCTGTAATTTCACCAATCTCTTGAGAGGATTCACCCAGTCGCTTGATCCGCTTAGAGGTTTCCTGAATCTGGTCACGGATGGAGTTCATACCGCCGATCGCGTTTTGCACCGCCTGCAAACCGGACTCCGCCGCTTGCAAGGATTGACGGGCTACCGTCGCAGACTCTTGGGCTTGTGCAGACACTTCGTTAATACGGCCCGCCATATCGAGTACCGACTTACCGGTTTCACGAATTTCGTGCAGTTGCTCGTTGGATGCTGCAAGCAGCTCAGTCGAAGTGGCATCCACATCTGCGGTCGTTTGTGCCACCCGGGCCGCCGTGTTTTGTACGTTCGACACCAGCGAGCGCAGTTCTTCCACCGTGTAATTCACCGAGTCAGCAATAGCGCCGGTAATGTCTTCCGTCACGGTCGCTTCTTGGGTCAAATCACCTTCCGCAACCGTTTGCAGTTCGTTCATCAAACGCAAAATCGCAGCCTGGTTGGCGTCGTTTACGCGCTTGGCTTCCTGCTCTTGACGCTCCGCTTCCAAACGTTGGTCTTCGGCCACCACTTGACGCTTGCGGCTGTCTTGCAGCTGCACATATGACAGTCCACCCGCACACACCAGCGCAAACAGCGCCGCCAAGATCAGCAATGCCAGAGAGGCGCCACCGATACCAGCTTGACCGGACAACTTGGCCTGCAAGTCTTCCAGGTTGCGGCGCAAGGGTTCGCTATCCGCAATGATCGCGCCTTGCGCTTCACGCGCAGACACCAAGCCCTGCAAGTTACCCAAGATCGCGCCCGCTTGTACCCGGGTCTCTTCATACATCTTGATCAGTGCTTCGAGTTGCTCGCGGGTGGCTTCGTCTTTTGTGGCGGTGAGTCGGAGCTCGGTGCTTCCGGACAACAGCGCTTCTGAAATCTCCTTGAAGGTGTTCAAGTCCTTACCCAACAAAAACACAGCTTCAGGGCTCACGCCCTCGGCGGTCAGGAACTCGTTGGAGGACTTGCCAATCCGCTGCGTCAACATCACCAACTGACCGACCGCAGAAATTTCGGCAGCAGGCGCGTTCTGTTGCAGCTTCAAGGAGGAAACGGTTTCCGCAACTTCCAGCAAGTCAGAGGACTGCCGGTTAATCAAGCGGAGCGCGGACCCGATCTGGGTCAACATTTTTTGTTGCGCGATCACCGCCTTGGCGTTCTTGTCGGCGCGCTCTACGAGGGGGAGAACCTTGCCGAGCTCCGGCGCGTAGTCTTCGCTCAGCGGGTTGATGCGCATCTCGTCATCACCAGCCTGGAGACCCCGTACCGATTTAGACAGAATACTGGCACTGTCCGACACGTCAGGGAAGGCCTGGGCGCTGCCCACCACCGCCTGGGACACTGACTTCGCCAAGCGTTGCGACTGCATCAGAGACTGGCCTGTCGCACCCAATTGTTGAGCGACACGGTCCGATTGATTCAGCGCATAAAAAGTAACGCCGGCCAAAACAATCAATGCGCCCCCCAACAGAACAAACAACGTCCGCTGGTGCTCCACCACCGTCTTGCGCCCGAGCACCGGAATGGTGATCAAGTCGCCCTCTGTCGGCGCCGCCTCTTCAACTGCTGCCGCTGCTGCACCCTGCAAAGGCGCGTTCCGCGACTCGGGTTGCATCTCATTGTCTGTATTGACGATAGTCACATCGGGCATAGCCAAACTCAAACGCGAGTCCAGCTCAGAGTCAAGCTGCTTCTTAGAAAACAAATTCTTCAATTGATCGACGACAGACATGTTGAGACCTTACAGGTGAACTAAGCGGTGATGCTTAAAAACTGCGGAGACTGGGAGAGAACGCGCAAGTTGATTTCTTGCCAAGACTCACCCGCGCTATCGATGAACACATTCCCCAGGTAAGGCGGAGAGCCTTCTGCCGGACCATGTGACTGGGTGAACGCATCAGCGCCGCGCAGGCCGGACAAAACATCCACCTGCAACGCGCAATTCACATCCAATGCTGCATTGAGCGTCACCACACTGGGCTCCCCGGCAACTACCTGCCTGGAACCCACCCCGTCTTGCGCCAAATACGCCGCAAGATCGACGACTCCGAAAAGACCGCCCCGGATATTCATGACACCCAAGAACCAGTCCACCGAGTAGGGGACCGCTTGCAGATGGGACACAGGAACGATTTCGCCGGACTGACCCAATGGAAACAGATACTTCCGGGCGCCGGCCTGCACGGCCAACCACGCCACCGACATACCTTCGGTCTTCGCAGCTTGCAAACGGCTCGCGAGCCGGGCTTGTAATTCTCGGAGTGCGTCTCTGTTGGCCATATCAAGTCGGCGTTAGCCCAGTGCCTTGATTTTGGCTAGCAACTCGGATGCATCGACCGGCTTGGTGATGTAGTCTTTGGCGCCCTGGCGCATGCCCCAGACCCGGTCGGTCTCCAGGCTCTTGCTGGTGCACATGATGATCGGGATGTCGGCATATTCAGGCGTACGGTTGATCGCCCGCGTCAACTGGAAGCCGTTTTGCCCGGGCATCACCACGTCCATCAAAATCAGGTGCGGACGGTCTTCTGTGAGACGCTTGAACGCCTCGTCAGCGTTCTCTGCCGAACGGACGCTGAATCCGTTCTTCTGCAAAATCTCGGTAAGAAACAGCAACTCTGTTTTGGAATCGTCAACGATCAGTACTTTTTGGATAGGCATCAATTCGCTCCTTGCATGGCAGCTCCGAATTGCTGAACCGCTTTCAGCAATTGGTCTTTGGTAAATGGTTTGGTGAGGTAGTCCTGCGCGCCGACCATGCGGCCCCGGGCTTTGTCGAAGACACCGTCCTTGGAGGACAACATGACCACCGGCACACTAGAGAATTTGGTGTTGCGCTTGATGATGGCGCAAGTCTGATAGCCGTCCAGCCGTGGCATGAGAATGTCACAGAAGATGATGTGCGGCTGGTAATCATTTACCTTGGCGAGCGCATCGAAACCATCCTCTGCCAACAGGACATCGTGCCCACCCTGCTTGAGAAAGATTTCCGCGCTACGTCTTATCGTGTTGCTGTCGTCTATCACGAGCACTTTGAAGGTGGGAATGGTCATACGTTAAGAGGAATGCTCCCCGCGTTGGCGAGATACGTCAGTACAAGCAAATTTCACACCCGCAAAGGGTGTCAGATCTGCACCATTTCAAAATCTTCTTTACGAGCACCACATTCGGGGCAAGTCCAGTTCATCGGAACATCCGCCCACAAGGTACCGGGTGCGATGCCATGGTCAGGCGCTCCGGCGGTTTCGTCGTAAATCCAACCGCAAATCAAGCACATCCAAGTTTTGGTATCAGTCACAGCTTATTGAGCCTTCAAATAGAATCCAACGATTGTATAGAGCAGGTTTTGTGAAAAAGACGACCGCCCATCTAAAGAACGCCATTCTGCACGATGACTTACCCTAATAGAGGCCTCTAGATGTCGGCATCCCTCCCCCCCGAACTTGACGAAACCATGGACGACGACGGCCCTTCGGCTTGCGTCATGGCATTCAACGCCAACGACCCGAGCGGTAGCGCCGGGACCTCTGCCGACCTCACCGCGATTGCGTCCGTAGGCGCCCATGCCCTGCCCGTGGTAACCGGTGCCTACGCCCGCGACACCACAGAGATCGTGGACCATTTCCCCTTCGATGACGAGGCGGTCACCGAGCAAGCCCGCATCATTCTGGAAGACGTTCCTGCACAGGTCTTCAAGGTGGGTTTTGTGGGTACCCCAGAGAATCTTTCCGCCATTGCAGAACTGGCCTCTGACTATGCCGATGTCCCGCTGGTTGCCTACATGCCCGACCTCTCCTGGTGGGAGGAAGACAAGATCGATTTGTATCAAGACGCTTGCACAGAGTTACTTTTGCCACAGACTACTCTGTTGGTAGGAAACCACAGCACGCTCTCGCGCTGGCTGCTGCCGGACTGGAGCGCCGACAAAAGCCCATCGGCCCGTGACATCGCCAAAGCGGCCAATGCCTTTGGCGTGCCCTACACCCTGGTCACCGGCATCCCGCTGCCGGACCAGTTCATTGATAACGTGTTGGCCTCGCCCACCTCTGTGTTGTGCAGTGAAAAGTTTGAGCGCTTCGAAGCCATCTTTACGGGGGCAGGCGATACCCTCTCCGCCGCATTGGCAGCATTGATTGCCAGCGGCACCGAACTGAACGAAGCCGTGACCGAAGCCCTGAGCTACCTGGACCGATGCCTGGAAAACGGGTTCCGCCCCGGCATGGGGCACGTGATTCCAGACCGGCTTTTCTGGGCACAGCCAGAATCCGATGACGACGACGAAAGCACCATCAGTGCCCTCGAAGCCGACTTCGAAGTCCCTCCCAACTCCACCCGACACTAACTGGCAGAAATTTTGTGACAGATCGTAATTTAGAACTCTTTGAGCGCGCCAAGCGCGTGATTCCCGGTGGCGTGAACTCGCCTGTGCGTGCATTCAAGGCCGTGGGCGGCACACCGCGCTTCGTACAACGGGCCCAAGGCGCCTACTTTTGGGACGCCGACGGCAAGCGCTACATCGACTACATTGGCTCCTGGGGGCCCATGATCCTGGGCCACGGCCACCCTGCGGTGCTAGAGGCGGTACAGAAAGCAGCGCTGGACGGTTTCTCGTTTGGCGCCCCCACCGAACGCGAAGTCGAACTGGCCGAAGCCATCCTGGCACGGGTGCCCAGCAGGGACATGGTGCGGCTGGTCAGCAGCGGCACCGAAGCCGGCATGAGCGCCATCCGCCTGGCCCGCGGCGCTACAGGCCGCAGCAAGATTTTGAAGTTTGAAGGCTGCTATCACGGCCATGCCGACGCACTGCTGGTCAAAGCCGGTTCCGGCTTGGCCACTTTCGGCAACCCCACTAGCGCCGGGGTGCCA
>JAIXVK010000129.1 GCA_027483085.1 Comamonadaceae bacterium
ATCAACGTGCGCCAAGCGGGCTATGCGCTCATAGAAAACAACTGGTTCGAAAACGCCAAAAACCCGGTGACCTGCCGCTACGACGCCGGCAACTGCGGCTGGTGGGAACTGCGTGGCAATAACACCCAGAGCGCTGCCGACAACGCCACCTACAACATCACCTGGACCGGTGGCCCCGGCTATCTCAATGCAGATACCTGGGCCAGCACCCGAGCATTCCCGCTGACCTTGCCCTACACCTACACGGCGCACGCACCTGAGTGCGTCAAAGCCCACCTGGCTGCGGTGGTGGGCGTGGGTAAAAACCTGGCCACCCTGCGCTGCCCCTGAAGGCCCGCCGGCGCGGGGCTACCCCGAAACCGAGTAACCCCACCGCATCGGGCTTATTGCCCCGGTGCCACACTCGCGCCCCTTGTTGTTACGTTTACAGGTTTTTGAACATGCTTTTCTCCCCCCTCCAAGTCGGCGCGCTGACACTGCCCAACCGTTTCGTCCTCGCGCCACTGACCCGCACCCGCGCGGGCATGGAGCACCTGCCCAATGATTTGATGGCCGAGTACTACGCCCAGCGCGCCAGCGGCGGCCTGCTGATCACCGAGTGCACCATGGTGACTGAGGGCACCTCTGCCTTTGTGGCCGAGCCCGGTGTGTACTCCGCCGAACAAATCGCCGGCTGGAAGAAAACCACCGACGCGGTGCACGCCAAGGGCGGCCGCATCTTTATGCAAATCTGGCACGCAGGTCGCGCGGCCCACCCCGGCATCAATGGCGGTGCGCGCACCGTCTCCAGCAGCGCGCTGGCCATTGAAGGCGAGATCCACACCCCTGAAGGCAAAGTGCCCCACGTGGCGCCCCACGCCCTGACTGTGGAAGAGATCAAAGAGATCGTGGCCGCTTTTGCCCAAGGCGCCAAAAACGCAATGGCCGCCGGTTTTGACGGTGTGGAAGTGCACGGCGCCAACGGCTACCTGATCGACCAGTTCTTGCGCGACGGCTGCAACCAGCGCACCGACGCCTATGGCGGCTCGGTAGAAAACCGTGCGCGTTTCTTGTTTGAAGTGCTGACTGCGGTGAGCGATGCCATTGGCTCCGACCGCGTGGGCGTGCGCCTGTCGCCCCTGAACAGCTTCAACAGCATGATCGACAGCGACCCCGTGGGGCTGACTACCTTCTTGGCGGACAAGCTCAACAGCTTCAAGCTGGCTTACCTGCACATGATGCGTGCGGATTTCTTCGGCGTGCAAAAGGCCGACGTCATGTCAGTGGCGCGCGCGAACTACAAGGGCGTGCTGATCGGCAATATGGGCTACAGCGCGGAAGAGGCTGAGCAAGCGATCAAAGACGGGAAGCTGGATGCAGTGGCTTTCGGCAATGCCTACATTGCCAACCCGGACCTGCCGGAACGCGTGAAAGCCGGTGCGGCGTTGAACACGCCTGACAGCAGCACCTACTACACGCCCGGTGCCAAGGGCTACACCGATTACCCCACGATGTAAGGGGAACCCTGCGCCCCACCCGGCCAGCACAGCCGGGGTGGGCGCGGGGGCCGCGAAGGCTTACAGGCCTTCGTGGCGGTCTGCAGCGGCAAACAGGTCCAGGGCAAAGTCGGGGTCCGACTTCTGGATACTGGCCGCAAAAGTGCGCAATTCTTCCGCCTGCTCCAGGCGGGTCTGGCCGGCACCGGATGCGCCGCCAAAAGCGGCTTGGCTCAATGCCACCACCAGGTTTTTGCCGGCTAACCACAGCGCCTGCAAGGAGGCGCCCACAGTGGGTTGTGCGTCGCGGGGCAGAGAAATGCTGTGAAGAATCGTGCTGGCCATGGTGGGCTCCTTTAAGTAAAAACAAGTGATGTTGCACCGCAGTATAGGGTTAACCCTAGACTTGATGCAAGGGTTAACCCTAGTATCCGTTGTTTCTTAGGGTGAAACGCCTAAGCCCTGCACCTCGGGCGCTTGAGTTTCAGCCAGGCGCCGCCAGCTAGCCTGCATGACCGAAGCACTCCATATCGTTTGCCCCCACTGCCACACCACCAACCGGGTGAAGGCAGACCACATGTCCAGTGCGCCCGACTGCGGCAGCTGCAAGGCCCCGTTGTTTACCGGCAAGCCGGTCGACTTGACCACCGCCTCTTTTGACAAGCATTTGCACCGCAGCCATATCCCACTGTTGGTGGACTTTTGGGCGCCGTGGTGCGGGCCTTGCCGGCAGATGGCGCCCGCCTATGCCGCTGCTGCCCGCCAGCTGGAGCCGCACATCCGGGTGGCCAAAGTGGATACCGAGGCCGAGCAGGCGCTGGGCGCCCGATTCCAGATCCGCAGCATTCCCACCCTTGCGCTGTTTGTGAACGGCCGCGAAGTCGCGCGCCAACCCGGGGCCATGGGGCAGGCCGATATCGTGCGTTGGGTGCAAATGCACTTGCCGGTGAAATAGCCCGCCACGCCGGCAAGGCTGTGTATAGTGGCCGTCATGGGCCCTACACTTTTTCCCGGCGGAAGAACCTGTTGGCTGCGCATGGCAGTGAGCGCAGCTTTGATCGTGGGTACAAGCCTGAGCCACGCGGTGTGCTCGCGGGCCATCGTGGTGCCAGCGGCACCGACGGGCTTCAATGTCAAGGTGACTGATGAGGGGGTCTCCGGCGTCTACCCCGACTGGCTGCGCGAGGTCAGTCGCAAAGTGGGTTGCCAGCTCCAGTTTCCGGTGGTGCCGCGCGCCCGGGCGGATTCAATGACCTTTGTCTCCCACCAGGCCGACATTTTGATCCCAGCCTCCCAAAACCAGGAGCGGGACCAAAAGGCGCAATTTGTACACCTAGTCAACCTCACGCCCAGCCTGATCACCCTGAGTAGTGCGCCCTTGCCGCCCAAAGACCTTCGCTCGCTGGTGGAGCGGTCCAAACTACGCGGCGCCTTGGTGCGCAGCTATAGCTGGGGTGATGAGTACGATGCGCTGGTACAAAAGCTGACCGATGAC
>JAIXVK010000167.1 GCA_027483085.1 Comamonadaceae bacterium
CTCGATGGCAAACGCACGGGCAATGCCCACGCGCTGTTTCATGCCCCCCGAAAGCGCGGCAGGCTTTTTGTCGATAGCGGCACTCAGCCCCACCAGAGCCACATATTTTTCGACCTGCGCTTGCACTTGTGCGGCAGTCCAATCGGGCCACTTGGAGCGCACCGCAAACGCAATGTTGTGGCGCACTGTCAGCCACGGCATGAGGGCATGGCCTTGGAACACAACGCCACGCTCCAGGCCGGGCGCATTGACTTCGCGGCCATCCATAAACACATGGCCCGCGCTGGCTTGCTCCAGACCGGCCAACACATTGAGGATGGTGGTTTTGCCGCAACCCGAGTGGCCGATGATGCAAACAAACTCGCCTTTGGCCACGGTGAAGTTCACCTGATCAAACACAGGCTCGGCAGCGCCGGGATAGGTCTTGGCCAAGCCCTCGATTTGCAAAAAGGGGCGGTGCGTTGTCGTTGTAGTGGTGGGCTCAGTCTGCATAGGTCACCCATTTCTGCAGGCGGGCAAACACCAGGTCGAGCAGCATGCCCATGACGCCGATCACGCCAATGGCAAAAAGCACGTTGGTGAGCGACAGGTTGTTCCACTCGTTCCACACAAAGTAGCCGATGCCGGTGCCACCCACCAGCATTTCGGCCGCCACAATGACCAGCCAGGCAATACCCATGGAGATGCGCATGCCGGTCAGGATGGTGGGCGCGGCTGCAGGCAATATCACCTGAAAGGCTTTGCGCAGGGGCTTGACCTCCAGGGTCTTGGCCACATTCAGCCACTCGCGCTTGACGCTAGCCACGCCGAACGCGGTGTTGATCAGCATGGGCCACACCGAGCAGATGAAGATCACAAAAATGCCGGAGGCCGACGAGTCCTTGATGGTGTAGAGCGCCAGCGGCATCCAAGCCAACGGCGAGATGGGCTTGAGGATCTGGATAAACGGGTCCAGCGCCCTGTGCAGCAGAGGCGACATGCCGATCACAAACCCCAACGGTATCGCCACCACACACGCCAGCAAAAAGCCCAGGCCCACCCGCGCCAGCGAGTGGCCCAGCTGGATGGCGATGCCTTTGTCGTTGGGGCCTCTGTCATAAAAGGGATCTGCCAAGTGCTTCCAGGCGGCTTGCCCCATTTCGGCAGGGGTAGGAAAACCGCCCTGCTTTTGCGCACCGGGGTCTTTGCCCAACATCTTGAGGTACTCGACCTGCTCTGCACTCAAGTTGCTAGCACTGGCGCTGGCACTGGACTGGGAAGCCACTTGCCAGATACCCAATAGCGCCAACAGCAGCAAGACCGAGATCAGCAGGGCCCGTAGGTTCAGATTCGTGCCCATGCTCAGCCCATTTTGTGAATGGGGAAGCTCTTGACGTACTCGTCAGGCTTGGCCGCGTCAAACACTTTGCCCATGATGGTGAACTTGGGGTAAGCGCCTTCGGGGGCCTTCATGCCGAGTTCGGTCATGCGCTTTTTGGCGTCGGTGAGCAGGAAGACTTTTTCAGCGATTTGCTTGTAGTTCACATCGCCCTTCACGTAGCCCCAGCGCTTCATTTGCGTGAGCATCCACACCGCCATGGACTGCCAAGGGATAGGGTTGAAATCCGCCCGGTCGGGCACGGTTTTGATGTTGCCCAAGCCGTCTGCAAAGCGGCCGGTGAGCACTTGGGTGAGCACGGTTTCGGGTTGGTTGAGGTAGGCCTGCGGCGCGATCACTTTGGCGATGAGCTCGCGGTTCTCGGGGCCGCGCGCCATGGCCGCCGCAGTGAGCACTGCGCGGTACAGCGCGGCAAACGTGTTGGGGTTGCTCTGGATGAATTCGGTGCTGGTGCCGAAGGCGCAGCAGGGGTGGCCGTCCCACAGCTCTTTGGTCAGGATGTGGATAAAGCCGATTTCCTCAAACACCGCACGCTGGTTGAACGGATCGGGGCCAAGGTAGCCATCGATGTTGCCGGCACGCAGGTTGGCCACCATTTCTGGCGGCGTCACCACGCGGATCTGGATGTCGGTGTCGGGGTTCAGGCCGGCTTCTGCCACGTAGTAGCGCAGCAAAAAGTTGTGCATGCTGAACTCAAAGGGCACGGCGAATTTGAGACCTTTCCAGAGCTTAGGGTCGCGCTTGTCTCTGTGTTTGTTGGCCAGGGTAATGGCCTGGCCGTTGGTGTTCTGGATGGTGGCCACGTTCATGGGCACTTGGGTGGAGCCCACGCCCATGGAGATGGCCAGCGGCATGGGCGACAAGAAGTGCGTGGCGTCGTATTCCTTGTTGATCATCTTGTCGCGGATCAGCGCCCAGCCTGCGGTCTTGGTGACTTCTACGTTCAGGCCCTGCTTGCTATAGAAGCCCAAGGGGTGGGCCATGATGAGCGGGGTGGCGCAGGTGATCGGGATGAAGCCGATCTTGAGATTGGTTTTCTCCAGCGTGCCGGGCTTTTTGCCGGCCTCTTGCGCCATGGCTTGCATGCTGGCAATGGGCAACACGCTGGCTATTGCTGCCATGGCTGTGCCCTTGCCCACCGCGCGCAGAAAGTTGCGCCGCTCGCGCTCCTGCGGAAAGATGGCCTTGATGAGCGATGCCTCTACAAACGCGTTGGAGTAAGCCTCGAACTCTGCGGTCTCGCTGCGGCGCGTGAGTTCCGCGGTGGCACTCAGGGCTGCTTGTTCTTTGTGGTGCTCTGCCACCGTGTGCTCTTTGCCGCAAGTGCAGCGCATCAACAGGGGGCGATCAGCATCGTAGGGAGAAAAGTCAACGGACATGGCAGGCACCTTTCGGGTTGGAAGATGCAGCCGCGTTGCAATGAGCGGGCCAGAAAGTGCCGGAATGCAGCCCTTGCAAAAAGTAGCGGGGGTTTCAGCAGCTCGCTGTAGGGGCAGCCCTACAAATGTCCGTTGTTGACCTGTTGTTGGGCATAAAGCGCGAGTTCCACATCGTTTTTGGTGCCGGTTTTTTCGAGGATGCGCTGCCGGTAGGTACTAACCGTGTTGGATGCCAGCCCCAGCTGTGCACCAATTTCGCCCACGGTTTTGCCGGCGGTGAGCAGCCTGAACACCTGGTGCTCGCGGTGAGAGAGCGCCTCAGCACCCTGATGGGCCGCATTGGCTACCGCACTGGCCAACGCCTCCGCTGCCTGTGCAGACACATAAACGCCGCCGCTGGCAGCCTTGCGCACCGCGGCAATCATGTCGTCGGGGTCGGCCCCTTTGTTCAAGTAGCCTGCCGCGCCCAGTTTGATGCAGCGTACGGCGTATTGCTTCTCGGGATAGGTGCTGAGCATGAGCACCGGCAGCTTGGGCCATGCGGCCTTGAGGGCTTGCAACACATCCAGCCCGTCGCGCCCGGGCATGGCAATGTCGAGCAACACGGCGGACAGGCCTGCCGTGCCGCCCATAGCCTGCACCGCCTCCAACACCTCAGGGCCACTGGCCGCCTCTGCGACCACTTGCAAATCAGCCGCATCGGCCAGCACTTGCTTGAGGCCTTCGCGCACGATGCGGTGGTCGTCACCAATCAATATGCGATAGGGGGTGTGGGTGGTGGTAGTTGGCTCGCATCGTGAAGGGAAAGAGATTGCTTTGACTTCTGACAAATGTGAGTGTGGAAGTTACAAGCAGAGATGACTGTGGC
>JAIXVK010000260.1 GCA_027483085.1 Comamonadaceae bacterium
CAGGTAGGGGGCCAATTCGAGAATTTTGGCGGCTTTGTCGACGCGGCGCTTGATCTCGTCCATGGGCACATTAGCGATCTTGAGGCCGTAGGCCATGTTCTCGAACACGCTCATGTGCGGGTAGAGCGCATAGTTCTGGAACACCATGGCGATGTCGCGCTCGCTGGGCTCGAGGTCGTTGACCACGCGCCCGCCGATGGAGATTTGGCCTTCGCTCACTTCTTCGAGGCCGGCCACCATGCGCAAGAGCGTGGATTTGCCGCAGCCGCTGGGGCCGACGATGACGATGAATTCACCATCCTGAATTTGGGCGTTCACCCCGTGGATGACTTGGTTGGCCGTTTTGCCGCTGCCGTAGCGCTTGATGATGTTGTGGAGTTCGATGGAAGCCATAAATTACCGTAATTGGGGTTGTAAGGGGTGACGTCGGGGTGGCGAGGACTTATTTCTCGGTGTCCACCAAGCCTTTGACGAACCACTTTTGCATCAACATGACGACGAGTGCCGGGGGAATCATGGCCAACATGGCCGTTGCCATGACGATGTTCCACTCGGTTTGCGCATCGCCACCAGAAATCATTTGCTTGATGCCGATCACCACGGGGTACATGTTTTCTTCGGTGGTGACCAGCAGGGGCCAGAGGTACTGGTTCCAGCCGTAAATGAACTGAATCACAAACAGGGCGGCAATGCTGGTGCGGGACAGGGGCACCAGAATGTCCTTGAAAAAGCGCATAGGTCCGGCGCCATCGACCCGGGCGGCTTCGACCAATTCTTCAGGCACCGTCAAGAAAAACTGGCGGAACAAAAAGGTGGCGGTGGCAGAGGCAATCAGGGGAACCGTCAAGCCCGCGTAGCTGTTGAGCAAGCCCAAATCTGCCACCACCTGGTAGGTCGGGCCAATACGCACCTCGACCGGCAGCATCAGGGTCACAAAAATGGCCCAGAAGAAACCCATGCGGAACGGGAAGCGGAAATACACGATGGCAAACGCCGAGAGCAGCGAGATGGCGATCTTGCCGATGGAGATGGTCAAGGCCGTGATCAGGCTGACCACCATCATGCGGCCCACCGAAGCGTGTGACCCAGAGCCTTGGCGCTCGCCACCCAACGCGGTGGCGTAGTTGTCGAGCAAGTGGCTGCCGGGCAGCAGCGGCATGGGCGACTGCACCACCGCATCGGCGGTGTGGGTGGAAGCCACAAAAGTGATGTAAATCGGGAATGCCACGATGAGCACCCCGATGATCAGAATGGCGTGGGACAGAAAGTCCAGCCAGGGGCGTCGTTCGACCATCAGTAATTCACCTTTTTCTCTACGAATCTAAATTGCACCACCGTCAGGGCGATGACGATGATCATCAGCACCACCGACTGGGCCGCAGAGCCGCCCAGGTCCATGGCCTTGAAGCCGTCGAAATACACCTTGTAGACCAGGATGGCGGTGTCTTTGCCCGGGCCGCCTTTGGTGGCCGCATCCACGATCGCGAAGGTGTCAAAAAATGCGTACACGATGTTGATGACCAGTAAAAAGAAGGTGGTGGGGGACAACAAGGGGAGCTGTATCGTCCAGAACCTGCGCCAAGGGCGGGCACCATCCATGGAGGCCGCCTCGATCAGCGATTTGGGGATGGACTGCAGGCCTGCCAGGAAGAACAAAAAGTTATAAGAAATTTGCTTCCACACCGCGGCCATCACGATCAGCGCCATGGCGTGGTCGCTATTGAGAAGAGGGTCCCACGACATGCCGAGCTCCCGGATGCCGTAGCTGACGATGCCGATGCTGGGCGCAAACATGAACAGCCAGAGCACACCGGCCACCGCAGGGGCCACGGCATACGGCCAGATCAAAAAGGTGCGGTAAACGCCAGACCCTTTGACCACCCGGTCGGCAAAAATGGCCAGGGTGAGCGACAGCGTCAAGCCCAGCACCGCTACCAGCAACGAAAAAATCGCCGTCGTTTTGAAGGAGGCGAGGTAGGAGGCGTCGTTCCAGAGATTGCGGAAATTGTCGAGCCCGACAAACACCACCGAGGTGCCGAAGGCATCGCTTTGCTGCACCGATTGCAGCAGCGCCTGCGCTGCAGGCCAGAAAAAGAAGATAGAGATGACGGCGACCTGCGGTGCGATCAACACCCAGGGCAGCCATGCAGATTTGAAAACGACGCGTTTTTCAGCAGCCATATGTCCCGATCAGAAATGCAAAGTGGCGGCATAAGCCGCCACTTGTGAGGAAGTGAAAAACCTTACTGGTTCGCTTTTTCGAAACGCACCAGGAGTTCATTGCCGCGTGTCACGACGGAGTCCAGCGCTTCTTTGGCCGTTTTTTTGCCAGCCCAGACTTGTTCGAGCTCTTCGTCCTCGATCGCGCGGATCTGGACATAGTTGCCCAAACGGATGCCACGGGACTTGTCTGTGACCTTGCGGATCATCTGGTTCACCGCTACGTCAGTACCGGGGTTCTCTTTGTAGAAGCCCGACTTTTCAGTCAACTGGAACGCAGCAGTCGTGATCGGCAGGTAACCGGTGCGCTTATGGCTGGCTGACTGGATTTCAGGCTTGGACAAAAAGTCGAAGAACTTGGCAATGCCTTTGTATTCTTCTGCTTTTTTGCCGGACATCACCCACAGGCTGGCTCCACCGATAACGGTGTTTTGCGGGGCGCCGGGGACGTCTTGGTAGTGCGGCAGCGGGGCCAAACCGAAGTTGAACTTGGCGTTCTTTTTGACGTTGCCGTAGAAACCGCTGGAGGTGGTCATCATGGCGCACTCACCGGACACGAAGCTGGCTTCAGGCACGTTACCGCGACCCTTGTAGACAAAAATGCCTTGTTTGGCCATGTTGGCCAGGTTTTCGATGTGGCGCACATGCAATGGGGAGTTGATTCGCAAGCGTGCATCCAAGCCAGCCAGGCCGTTTTGCTTGGTGGCAAATTCGACGTTGTGCCAAGCGGAGAAACTTTCCAGCTGGGTCCAGCCTTGCCACGCGATGGACAGCGGGCACTTGTGGCCGTTTGCCTTGAGCTTGGCGCCTGCCAATGCCACTTCTGCCCAGGTAGCAGGTGCTTTTTCCGGGTCCAGACCCGCGGCCTTGAACGCATCCTTGTTGTAATAGAACACGGTGGTGGAGCTGTTGAACGGGAAGCTCAGCATCTGGCCATTGGGGGCGGTGTAGTAGCCGGCCACTGCGGGCACGTAGACCTTGGGGTCAAACTTGTAGCCTGCGTCGGTCATGACCTTGCCCACGGGCACGATCGCGTTTTTGCTCGCCATCATGGTGGCCGTGCCGACTTCGAAAACTTGCAGAATGTGCGGGGCGTTGCCGGCGCGGAAGGCCGCGACCGCAGCGGTCATGGATTCGTCGTAAGTGCCTTTGAAGGTCGGCAGGATGCGGTATTCCTTCTGGCTCGCGTTGAACTCTTTGGCCAAGTCGTTCACCCATTCACCGTTGACGGCGGTCATGGAGTGCCACCATTGGATGTCGGTTTGGGCCTGGGCTTGTGTCGGAATGGAGAATGCTGCAGCGGAAATGGCTGCAATAGACAGTGCTCTGCGGGTAATAGACATGGAATCTTCCTGATGAACGAATGACGCGACTTTATGGGTGCTTCATTTCAATTTTGTGTCACTCCGATTACACACTGGGTTTTCTGACCGGATGGTCAGGGGTTTCCATTAGAAAAGCCCGTGTATAGGCGGTGCGGTACCATCGCAAACCTACCAAAAAAGGCCTTTTTGGGGCCTATGGCAGCAACTACACACCCTGATGAACGCTCCCACCTCGCTCAATCACCTCCTCAGCGCTGCCCAGCCGGGCGCGCATGCGCAAGAGCGCATTCGTGAAATCCCGTACAACTACACGTCTTTCTCTGACCGGGAAATCGTGATTCGTTTGCTGGGTTCTCAAAGCTGGGAGCTGTTGAACCAGTTGCGCGGAGAGCGCCAGACCGGTCGTTCAGCCCGCATGCTCTATGAAGTGCTGGGCGATGTCTGGGTGGTGCAGCGCAATCCCTACCTGCAGGACGATCTGCTCGATAACCCCAAGCGCCGCGGCCAGTTGGTCGATGCGTTGAACCACCGCCTCTCGGAAGTCGAGAAGCGCCG
>JAIXVK010000436.1 GCA_027483085.1 Comamonadaceae bacterium
CAGCGCCAACGAGGCTACCGCCTTGATGCGGGCTGCGCTTGCGGGCGGCGGTGTGGCCATGCAACCCACGTACCTAGCAAGCCCCCACCTGCATGATGGCAGCTTGCAACAGGTGCTGCCGCAGTGGCAGCTGCCCATGATGTCCATCTACGCGCTCTACCCCTCGCGCAAGCACCTCTCGCCGGCGGTGCGGGCTTTGCTGGACTTTTTGGCCGAGCGGTTTGCCAGCGAGCCCTGGAAGTTGCAGCGCTAAATTGCTATCAATTCAGTAGCTGATCGCGCATATTCAACGGGCGCTAGAGCCCATTTTTATATAGAAATCAGCCTAGGTGCTCCACCACCAGCACCGCCTTGGCCATGCCCTTGCCGGTGTTGCTAATGGCGTGCTGCACGTCGACCGCATAGCGCGCGCTGTCGCCTGCCTTGAGCACCTTGCTGCTGTCGGCCGCCTGCACCGTGAGGCTGCCGCTGAGCACCGAGAGGTGTTCTTTCGCGCCCGCCTCGTGCGGCTCGGAGGCCAGCACCCCGCCGGGCTCCACGGCCAGCTCGTACCACTCCACCCGGCCCGCCAAGGCAATGGGCCCTAGGATGCGCAGCGTGCACTTGCCGTCCGGGCTGGTGGTGACGGGAATGGTGTGGGCCGGCACCAGCTCCACCGTGGGCGTGGCCTTGTCGGCAGGGGTGTTGCCCAGCAGGTCAGTGAGGCTGATGCCCAGCGCCGTGGCCAGGCGCCAGAGCACACCGACTGTGGGGTTGGCCTGGTTGCGCTCTACCTCGGAGAGCATGGATTTGGAAACTCCTGCGCGTTTGGAGAGCTCGTCCAGCGAGAGCTGTTGCGCCTTGCGGGCGTCTTGCAGTTTGGAGCCTACAGCCGGGGGGCCGTCGGTCAATGGAGTAGTGAACGGGGAAGAGAGAGGGACTTGCGCCATGGTGGTTTTGGTCGGTAAAATGGATTTTTGTTCGATATACCGGAAATATCCGCTAAAACGATATTACACCGCCATGACCACTTTGCCTACCTCCTTGTCCACCGTTGCACCCGGCCACTATTTGCAGTTCGCCAGCGACAACACCTCCGGCATCTGCCCCGAGGCCATGCAGGCGTTCATGGCGGCCAACACCGGCTTTGCGGCGTCTTACGGCAATGACGACGCCACACGGCTGGCCTGCGACCGCATTCGCGAAGTGTTCGAGGCGGACGCCGAGGTGTTCTTTGTGTTTAATGGCACAGCGGCCAACTCGATCGCGCTGGCGTCCCTCTGCCAGTCTTACCAGGCCGTGATTTGCAGCGACACCGCCCATGTGGAGACCGATGAGTGCGGTGCGCCCGAGTTTTTTTCCAATGGCTCCAAGCTGCTCTCCGCCCCGCACCGCCACGGCAAGCTCACCTCGGCGGGTGTGCTGGAAGTCATTACCCGCCGCACCGATGTGCACTACCCGCGGCCCAAGGTCGTCACGCTCACCCAGTCCACCGAAATGGGATCGGTCTACCAGAAGGGTGAAATCAGCGGCATCAGCCGCATCGCGCAAGAGCACGGCCTGAAGGTGCACATGGACGGTGCCCGCTTTGCCAACGCAGTGGCCGCCCTCAAGGTGGCGCCCGCCGACATCACCTGGCGCGCTGGGGTGGATGTGCTGTGCTTTGGTGGCACCAAGATGGGCCTGCCGATTGGTGAGGCTATTGTCTTTTTTGATCGCAAGCTGGGCGAAGAATTTTCTTACCGATGCAAGCAGGCCGGGCAGCTGGCCTCCAAGATGCGCTACCTGTCTGCCCCCTGGCTGGCCATGCTGACCGATGGCACCTGGCTGCGCCACGCCGCCCACGCCAACGCCATGGCGCACCGGCTGTCTGAGCGCATTGCCGGCATCGCCGGTGCCGAGTTGCTGTTGCCCACCGAGGTGAATGGCGTGTTCGTCAACCTGCCCGAGCCCGCCATTGCCCGCCTCAAGGCCCTGGGTTGGACCTTTTACACCTTCATCGGTGGCGGCGCCCGCTTTATGTGTTCCTGGGCTACCACTGAGGAAGCTGTCGACCATTTGGCGGACGATTTGGAGCGGGTGTTGGCGGGCTGACACCGGTGCTATGGTGTTGCACTAACACTGTGGGAACCTCGCTATGCAAAACAACGTTCGCTTGATTGAAGAAAAGGTGCTGTCCAACAACTGGTACCTATTAAAGACCACGACTTTTGACCTCTTGCGCCGAGATGGCACTTGGCAGCGCCAGCAGCGCGAGACCTATGACCGGGGCAATGGCGCCACGATCCTGCTTTACAACCGTGCGAAGCAAACCATCATCCTGACCCGACAGTTCCGGTTTCCCACGTTTGTGAATGGTTCGCCGGATGGCATGCTGGTGGAGGCATGTGCGGGCCTGCTGGACCAGGACGATCCCGTTACCTGCATCCGCCGCGAGGCCGAGGAGGAAACCGGTTACCAGATCAAGGATGTTCGCAAGGTGTTTGAGGCCTACATGAGCCCCGGCTCTGTGACCGAGCGTCTGTACTTCTTTGTGGGTGAGTATGCGGACAGCGACAAGGTATCTGAGGGTGGCGGGCATCACCACGAAGGTGAAGACATTGAGGTGCTGGAGCTCGGGTTGGACGAGGCCTTGGCACAGGTTGCAGCGGGCGCCATCTGTGATGGCAAGACCATCATGCTCCTGCAATATGCCAAGCTGCATGGCCTGCTGGCGCCCTGAATATCAGACGCTGCTCTGATGACTCAATTCCCCCTGTTGGCCACAGTAGGGGGAATTCGCTAACAACGCCCAGCGCTAGTTGCTAGCAGGTCGCGCTAATCGGTAGCGGACTTAGCCCAAACGGCTGCGATGCCGCGCCACTTGTGCCCGTACCTGCGCCGGGGCGGTACCGCCCAAGATGTTGCGGGCGTTGAGCGAGCCACGCAGGCTCAGGCACTCGTACACATCTTTTTCGATGCTGGTGTGGAAGCCTTGCAGCACTTCGAGTGGCAGCTCGGACAGATCACACGCATGCGACTGAGCGGCCTTCACGGCATGTGCCACGGTCTCGTGGGCATCGCGGAAGGGCAGGCCTTTCTTCACCAAATAGTCGGCCAGGTCGGTAGCAGTGGCGTAGCCTTTGAGTGCGGCGCGCTCCATGGCTTCGGCGTTCACGCTGATGCCGCCTTCTTTTTTACCGGTCGCTGCGTTCACCTGGCCGCCAATCATCTCAGAGAAGATGCGCAGCGTGTCTTTCAGGGTGTCCACCGTGTCGAACAGCGGCTCTTTGTCTTCCTGGTTGTCCTTGTTGTAGGCCAGGGGCTGGCCCTTCATCAGGGTGATCAGGCCCATCAAGTGGCCAACCACGCGGCCGGTCTTGCCGCGCGCCAGCTCGGGCACGTCGGGGTTTTTCTTCTGCGGCATGATCGACGAGCCGGTGGTGAAGCGGTCTGCAATTTTGATGAAACCGAAGTTCTGGCTCATCCAGATGATCAGCTCTTCGCTCATGCGGCTGATGTGCACCATGGTCAGGCTGGCAGCGCTGGTGAACTCGATCGCAAAGTCACGGTCGCTCACAGCGTCCAGGCTGTTCTGGCACACACCGTCCATCGCCAATGTCTTGGCCACGCGCTCGCGGTCCAGCGGGTAGCTGGTGCCGGCCAAAGCGGCGCTGCCCAGCGGCAGGCGGTTGGTGCGGCGGCGCACTTCGCTGAAGCGCTCAGCATCGCGGCTGAACATTTCTACATAGGCCAGCATGTGGTGGCCAAAGCTCACGGGCTGTGCCACTTGCAGGTGGGTGAAGCCGGGCAGGATGACGTCGGCATTGGCTTCGGCCACATCCACCAGCGACTTTTGCAGGTCTACCAGCAGCTCACCAATCAGGTCAATTTCGCTGCGCAACCACAGGCGCACGTCGGTGGCGACCTGGTCGTTGCGGCTGCGGCCTGTGTGCAGGCGTTTGCCGGCGTCGCCCACCAGTTGGGTCAGGCGTGCTTCGATGTTGAGGTGCACGTCCTCCAGGTCCAGCTTCCATTCAAAGGCGCCGGATTCGATTTCGCCCCAGATTTGCGCCATGCCTTTTTGGATGGAGGCATGGTCATCAGCGCTGATGATGCCTTGGGCGGCCAGCATTTCGGCGTGCGCCAAGCTGCCGGTGATGTCGGCTTGCCAGAGGCGCTTGTCGAAAAACACGCTGGAGGTGTAGCGCTTGACCAGGTCGCTCATGGGCTCGGAAAACAGCGCGGACCACGCTTGGGACTTTTTATCGAATTGGTTTTGTGACATGGAAAGCGCTTTTCAGGAATGGAGTCAAAATCCGGTGGACATGAACGACAACCAAATATTATCGACGTTCCACGAACTCACCCCAGCGGTGCCGGCTGCGCAGCCTGCGCCGGTGCTGGTGTTTGACGCCTGCCACATCGGTGTGGTGCTGCGCGCGGTGTTGTTTGTGGAAGTGTCGCTCGCGGTGGTCTGTATGTATGGCGCGACCAGTCTGTGGGATTGGGTGGCTCGCGTAGCGCTGGTCACCGGCGCCGCACTGCCGGGCACCTTGGCATGGTTGCTATCAGCCTGTATTGCCAAGCGCTGGTTGGGCGCCATGCCCCGGGCAGCGCAATACGCGCTGGCCATTACCTTGGGTGGTGTGGCCGGTTTGTATGGCTGCGGGCTGCTGGCCTTGACGGGCCTGCTGGAGAGTCCGCCCTGGGTGTCCAGCCTGTTCTCCGGGGCCGTGTTGTCCAGCTTGCTGGTGGCGGCACTGGTGATGCGAGCCAAAGGCCGCACCCCGGCCGATACCGCGGCCCGCCTGGCGGAGCTGCAGTCGCGCATCCGCCCGCATTTTTTGTTCAACACCCTCAATAGCGCGATTGCGCTGGTACGCGCCGAGCCTGCCAAGGCCGAAGCCTTGTTGGAAGACTTGAGTGACCTGTTCCGCCATGCACTTAAAGACCCGAGCAGCTCGGTCACTTTGGGCGAAGAGTTGACGCTGGCACAGCGCTACCTTGCGATTGAGCAAGTCCGGTTTGGCGAGCGCCTGCGGGTGCAATGGGATTTGGACCCGCGGGCAGATCGCGCCCAATTGCCGCCGCTGATTTTGCAACCGCTGGTGGAAAATGCGGTCTGCCACGGCGTGGAGCCGAGCCCTGTGGGCGCTGATATCAAAATATCGACCCGTTGCAAGGGGACGGTGGTGGTGATCAAGGTCACCAATTCGGTACCCGCCGGGCAGGGCGCGCGCGGCCACGGCTTGGCACTGAACAATGTGCAGGAGCGCCTGGCTTTGTTGCATGATGTGCAGGGCCAGTTTAAAAGCGGCCTGATAGACGGGGTGTACCAAGTGCGTATGGAGGTGCCTTTATGACTGCAATGCAGCCTGACAACCCTCTGAGGATCATGCTGGTGGATGACGAGCCTTTGGCGCGGGCGCGCTTGCGCACGCTGCTGGGCGACTGCAACGACCCGGCGGTTCACGTGGCCGCAGAAGCCCCCAATGCAGAAGTTGCAGCGCCCTTGCTGCGCGAACACCCGGTGGATGTGGTGTTGCTAGACATCCGCATGCCGGGTGACAGTGGCTTGAAACTGGCCAGCACCTTGCGCAGCTTGCAAAGCCCCCCGGCGATCGTGTTTGTGACCGCCCATGCCGAACACGCAGTGGCCGCCTTCGACCTTGAAGCGGTGGATTACCTGACCAAGCCGGTTCGCTTGGAGCGCCTGCAGCTGGCGCTACAAAAAGCAGAGCGATACGTGCAGGCAAATAGAGGGCTGCAGGCCAATTTGGCGACTGAAGAGGTGCTGGTGATTCAGGAGCGTAACCGCACCGAGCGGGTGCCTCTGTCGCGGGTGCTGTATTTCAAGGCTGAGCTCAAGTACATCACCGTGCGCACCGCTAACCGAAGCTACATCCTGGACGGGGCGCTCAACGACCTTGAAGAGAAGTTTGGTCAACAATTCATCCGCATCCACCGCAATGCCTTGGTCGCCCGCAAAATGGTGCGGTCCTTGGAGAAGCACTTTGATGCCGAAGAGGGCGAAGGTTGGGCGGTGCGGTTGCAGGGGCTAGATGAGCTGCTGTCCGTATCGCGCAGGCAATTGTCGACCGTCAGAGGGGTGCTTTCTCAATGAGTCTTCGTCGTGCTTTGGTCTTGGGATCGTTAGCAAGTGTTTTGTTGCCAACGGCCCATGCGAAACCAGGCGCGATCAAGGTGCAGATTGGCGCCGAAGACGATTGGCGCCCCTACGCCTACACCCTCTCGGGCAAGCCGATGGGCTTTTCGGTAGAGCTGGTGCAGGCCGCTTGGGCGGCTGCCGGTGTCGAGGTCGAGTTGGTGGCCCTGCCGTATGCCCGCTGCATGCGCGAGGTCGAGGCGGGCAAACTCCCTGCGTGCTTCAACACCTTGCGCGATTCGCGCACCGAAGACAAATACCTCTGGCACCGCCACCCCTTGTTTCGCGCTCGGATCGGGATTTACGGTCGCGCAGACGGCTCATCGGAGCCGGTGAACCTGCAAAGCCTCAAGGGAAAGCGCATCGGTGTCACCAACGGCTATGACTACGGCAGCGCCTTTGATGATGACCC
>JAIXVK010000027.1 GCA_027483085.1 Comamonadaceae bacterium
CGAGAAAACTCGGCATTGGTGCCGATACTGAAGCCGGACAGGTCCGGGGCAGCCGTGGGGCCTGCAGCAAAGGCAGAGCCTGCTGTCAAAGATCCGAGAACAAAAGACGTGATCAACAGTTTTTTCATCGAGAGGTTCCTAAGTGAAGGGACCTTCATGGTGCGTGCCGGCTGTGAAGCGCGTTTGCAGCTTTGGCAAACCTGGGTAAAGCTTTGTAATCTGCTTGCAAGCAGATGTTTGTCACACAGTGCTTATGCATCAAAAGTGCCACCGGCGCCCGTTTTATGTGCGCATCCAGCTATCTATTTGATAGCAATCTGTGTTTGTGCAGCGCAGGGGCGCTGTCGCGCTACAGTCGTACTTTGGTAAAGCTCTCCCCCCGCTCGTATGCAACGCAAACACATTTTGATTCTGTTGGCCGTCATCCTCGTCGCGCTGGGCGCGGTGCTGTTGCTGCCGCATGGCGAGCTGGTGCAAACGCTGGCGGCTGTGCCCATCTTCGGCGCGCTGTCGGCGGTGGTGGTGGACATCCTGCGCGAGCAGGCCAAGCGCCAGCAGGAGAACCAGCTCGCTGAAACTCAGCAGCGCTTTTCACTGGCGGCGGGCTCGCACATGGCGTCGATCGCTTTTGACAAGCACGTGGCCTTTTGCGAGGAATATGTGGCCGAAGTTTTGTCCGCATTGCGCACCCTGTTCCGCGAAGGGCCCACGCAAGAAGCGCTGGACCACTCCGACCGCCTGCTGCAAATCAAACAGAAATACGTGCTCTGGATCACCCGCGATGTAGAGGCCCGGCTGGAACCCTTTGAGCGCGCCTTGCGACGCATAGGCGCCAACGACCGCGCAGAGCGCTTGTTCCCCGAAGGCGAGGGCAGTGTGCAGCGCATGACAGAAACCTACCGCCAGTTCGCCGAAGTGCTGGGCACCGAGCACATGGGCACCGAGTGGGAAGGCGAACCCATCACCGATGTGGCCGCCGTCAGCCGCGTGGTGGCCCAGCTGCGCGACATCCTGGGGGTGGAAGAGCTGACCCGCCTGCGCGCCGCCATCGTGCGCAACGCGCTGGCTTAGCGAGTGAAAGCGCCTGGTGCGATTGATCAGGCCAAGGGATTATTGAGGCGGAGTTTTAAATGATTTCGGCCTCTGTCGCTCATGGAATATGCGCAAGCAGCTATTGATTTAGGAGCGGTTTCGTCAACGTCAGTATGGCTATAGACGAAAACATTAATGACTGACATCTCCGTTACTTTTCGCCCAGACGAGCATCTTTGAAAGTTCACTCTCGAACTCCTGTCTCGTAGTGCATTCGCCTACGTGGGGAAATGAACTTATCTCGGTGGCAATCTCCAAGATTTGTACGTCCATGCAAGAGGCGTGATCCCACACACATACCTCTGTCATGTATAGCGTTGATTCCAATCGGACCAGAGCAGAGCCATTGGCAGTGTCTTTGAATTCAGATTTGAAGTTGTAAGTGTTGAAAAGTCCCTGATGTTCTTGGAACCAAGTCTTCAACAAAGCAACCGCGTAAATATCGTGGGAGTCTCGCATGGCGAATAACGTGATTTAGAAATAAAAACTTTTTCAAGTCGCGGTTCAGGGGATTCAATTGTCGGCAAATCACTTGCCTGATCAGAGCCCTCAAGGCCAGTCGCTCACTGCGCTGCACGCGCCCACATGCACGATGCCGGCTCGGCTATCGTTGGGCACAAACACTTGGGTCTGGGCTGTCTTGGGGTAGATGCTGCCATCGGCACACTGCGCGCTTTGGGTAGTGCCAATCACCAGCTGAGTGCCGGGGCGCACCTGGCAAGACACCACTTTGTTCAAAGGGCTCCATTCCGGGCAGATGGCATTGTCCGCGCGGTACTGCGCTTTGGTGCCGGCAGGCGGCTGCAGGGACCACCAGCCGCCCCATTGGGTGTAGGGCTTGTCGGCGTCAAACACCCGGTACAGCACTACCGGCGCGGTGACTGCCAGCACCTTGGCTTCGCACACGCCGCCCTTGTCGCTGGGCAGCCGGGCCATGGTCAGTAAGGCCTGGTTGTCGGAGGCCTGCACGCCTTGTGCAGGTACCTGCGGGGTGCCGACGCACGCCACGCCGTCCACACCCACAGAGCCGTCGGGTGCGCTCGTTGGCAGGCTCGCACAGCCCGTCAAAACAACGCCTGTCGTTAACGCAAACAACGCACTTTTGAGCATGACCCCATTCCCCTGAAGTAAACCGGAATTGTGCCCTCGCCCAGGCGCGGCCGATCAGCACTCCACGATGTTCACGGCCAGCCCGCCGCGGGCCGTTTCTTTGTATTTGGTCTTCATGTCCGCGCCGGTTTCGCGCATGGTCTTGATGACCTTGTCCAGGCTTACGAAGTGGCTGCCGTCGCCGCGCAGGGCCATGCGGGCGGCGTTGATGGCTTTGACCGACGCAATCGCGTTACGCTCGATGCATGGGATCTGCACCAGCCCGCCCACCGGGTCACAGGTCAGGCCCAGGTGGTGCTCCATGCCGATCTCGGCGGCGTTCTCCACCTGCTCAGGCGTGCCGCCCATCACCGCGCACAGGGCGGCAGCAGCCATGCTGCAGGCCACGCCTACTTCGCCTTGGCAGCCTACCTC
>JAIXVK010000049.1 GCA_027483085.1 Comamonadaceae bacterium
AGCGCCTGCATGGCCTTGGTGCAGTATTTCGGGGCGGTGGATCCAGGTTGGTCGGATTGGATCATGCAGACAACCCAAGGGACGGCATTCGCCAACCTGCGCCAGCGCAACCAGTTTGCAACACTCACCTCCATCGGCTTGCTCAGCCTGCTGTGGTTGGCACATAGGCCGGCGGATGCGGCCCCACTGGCCATGCCGGCCTTGCGCACGGCAGCGATGGGGGCTGCGGTGTTGCTGCTGGCCGGGGGCAACGCAGCCAGCAGCTCCCGCACGGGAGCTTTGCAGTGGATATTGATTGCTGCGGTGGCGTGGTTCTGGAGCCGGCGCAGCACAGACGCAGGCAAGGACACCGCTTGGCGCTGGAGCCTGTGGGCGCTGGTGGCCTACCTTGCTGCCAACCTGGCGCTACCCTACGCTTTGCAATCACTCACAGGGCAAGTCCCTGCCAATGCATTCGCGCGTTTTTCAGAAGACTCGGGCTCCGGGAGCCGCATGATTCTGTGGGCCAACGTGATGGAGTTGATCACGGTGCACCCGTGGACTGGATGGGGCTGGGGGGAGCTGAAGTTTGCCCACTTCATGCACCCGTATGCCGGTGCGCGGTTCAGTGAAATTCTGGACAACGCGCACAACCTGCCCTTGCAATTGGCGGTGGAGCTGGGGCTGCCGGCTGCGACCCTGCTGTGTGGTGGCGCGCTGGTGTTGGCGGCCCGCGCCAAGCCGTGGCGCGCACAGCACCCTACTGCCCAGTTGGCCTGGGGTGTGCTCCTAGTCATCGGGCTGCACAGCCTGTTGGAGTACCCCCTGTGGTACGGGCCGTTTCAGGTTGCAGCCCTGTTGGCGGTGGGCATGTTGTGCACTACGCAGCGCCTGCAAGGGATCAGACTTCCAAGAAACGGCCTTCGGTTGGTGGCGTGTGGTCTGGCAGGCGCTTTGATTGCAATCACCGCCTTCACCGGTTGGGAGTATTCGCGGGTGAGTCAGCTCTACATGCATCCCCAGGCGCGCAGCCCTGAGCTGAAAGACAACACCTATGAAAAAGTCAAAGACGCGGTGCTGTTTCGCAGCGCAGTGCAGTTTGCGTATGTGACCACCACACCGGTAACGCCGGAGACGGCTCGCGCGCTGTACACCGCTGCGCTGCAAACCATGCACTACTCGCCCGAACCGAGGGTGATTGAGGTGCTGCTGGAAAGTGCGGCCCTGCTGGGCTTGGAGAGCCCGCTAACCGCCCACATCCGCGAGCGGGGCAAAGTGGTCTACCCGCCGCGCTAACTGCCCTTTGTGTCTGCCGCTGCGCGGCGGCTGAACCACCAGCCCTCGAGGCTGTACACCCCCAAGGCGGCCCAGATCAGGCAAAAGCCAATGGCCCGGGCGGCCTCGAAGGGTTCGCCATAAAGCCACACACCAATCAGCAGTTGCAGGCTGGGGGAGATGTATTGCAGGATGCCCATGGTGGCCATGGACACCCGGCGCGCACCGGCGGCAAACAAGAGCAAGGGCACCGCGGTAAACGGGCCGGCCAGCAGCAGCCAGCCGATATCCGACGCACTGCCCTGGACCAAGGCGCCCTGCCCCTGCAGGCCCCACCACAGCAGGAGGCCGCCCGCTACCGGTGCGAGCACCAGCGTCTCCAACGTGAGGCCTTCTAATGCGCCCAGAGCGCCCACTTTGCGCAGCAAGCCGTAGAACCCGAAAGTGACCGCCAACACCAGCGCCACCCACGGCACATGGCCCGAGAGCAGGGCCAGCCAGAGCACGCCGGCGGCCGCCACAGCCACCGCGATCCATTGACCAGGGCGCGGGCGCTCGTGCAAAAACACAAAGCCCAGCCCCACGTTGACCAGCGGCAGGATGAAATAGCCCAGGCTGGCGTCGAGCACATGGCCGTTTTGCACCGCCCACACGTAGACCAGCCAGTTCACCCCCAGCAGCACGGCCGAGAGGGCAAACGCGCCCATCACTTTAGGGGTGCGCCACACCGCGCCCAACCAGGCCCACTGGCGGCGCATGGCCAACACCGCAAGCAACAGCACCATGCACCAGACGGTGCGGTGCATCACCACCTCCAGGGCGGGGATGGCGGAGAGTTGCTTGAAATAAAGCGGGAAGAGCCCCCAGGCCAGGTAGGCCAGGGTTGCATAAAGAACACCAGGTTGCATGCGGCGAGCTTACCCGCCCCGGGACTCAGGGCCCGCCGAGCAAGGCGAGCTTGAGCTTGGCATCGGCCGGGCGTTCGCCGAAGTAGTTGTACATCAAGCAGGCAAAGAACTCCGGCTCGGAAATCTCAGCGGCCACCTTGTTGTTGATGCTGATGATGGTCGCTTTGGCAGGAATTTCGTCCACGGTGAACATTTCTCCGACACCCATCTTTTTCTTGTCAGCAAAGAGCTCGCCCAGCTTGATAAGACCGGGTATGCATTTGCCGAATTGTTCGCGCGGGAGGTTGTCACTCATCACCTGGGACATGGTTTTACCCAAGGTCGTGGCATCGGTCTCACGCACAAAACTCACCTTCAGGCGCTTGGGGCCCTTGGCGGCATAGACCTCTGCAGGGGTTCTGGCCGGGGCCGCCAAATACAAGCCTGCCGCATAGACCTTGAAGACAAACTTGGTCCGCACACCCGCCCCGTTGAGCTTGAGTGCGGTGCCGGCCACCTGGGTTTCTTTCTCAAAGACCACGCCCTCGACGGTAACGCCACCAGTCGGGGCCGCGGTTTGCGCAGTGGCGGCAGATGCCAGAAATAGAGACACCAGCACCGCTGCCAGTAAGCGGAGAGCAGAGATCGTCATCACGGCGCGTTCTCCGGGGGTGAGCGGCGCAATACCAAAAATCCGAAGGCGG
>JAIXVK010000373.1 GCA_027483085.1 Comamonadaceae bacterium
CCACCCTCGCCTCTTTGGCTTTCCGTACGGGCCACCCTTATTGGGGTTGGCGCTTTACAGGCCTGGCACTGCACTACATCCAGGACCTGACCCAGCCTTACCACGCGAGCCTGTCACCCGGCGACTCGACGCTGAAACTGCTCGCCATCAACGCCATGGCGATGGCGGGGCTCTCCGGTATGAAAAACGACATGGTGACCTTGCTGTCGAACCGGCACTTGGCACTGGAAAAATACCAGTCTGAAGTACTGCTGAACTCTGCGCTGGCCAAGCAAGACACCCCGATTGATCAGGCCCTGCGTCAAATCGACAAAGACGCCAGCTACCCCGAGTGGCACGACTTGTACCTTCGCAACGTGGTGTCTGCACAGGCGGCCTCGTATGGCAATCGCATCGCCCAAACACTCGTGGACAGCATGCCCCCGGGATTCGTGTCCGACCCGAATTACGACTTCGGCGCCAATGAAGAACGGGTCACTCTGGTGAAGGAACTGGTGAACGTTCCTACCGAGGCCAAACTCCGGCTGGACGCGCTCGTCGCGGAGTTGCTCGCCAACTTCGGCGCCCACAGCCGCAATGCGGTCCGAGGGATTCTCAAGGCTAGTAACCGCTGATTTGCGCACTCCTGTTATATTGCACTGCAACATTTTCCCGAAAGCGAGCCTCTCATGCTGTACCAGCTCTACGAAACCCAACGCTCCCTGATGGAGCCGTTTTCCGACCTGGCACTGGCGGCGGCCAAGTTGTATAGCAACCCGCTGTCCGTAGCCGGACAAAACCCCTTCGCCCAGCGCCTGTCCGCCAGCTACGATCTGATGCACCGCCTAGGCAAGGACTACGAAAAGCCCGAATTCGGCCTGCGCACCATCGACGTGGATGGCGTGGACATCGCCATCCATGAGCGGGTAGAACTCAGCAAACCCTTCTGCGAATTGCGCCGTTTCAAGCGCTTTACCGACGACACCGCAACCCTGGAAAAAATCAAGGGACAGCCGGTGGTGCTGATCGTGGCGCCCCTGTCGGGCCACTACTCCACCTTGCTGCGCGACACCGTCAAGACCATGTTGAAAGACCACAAGGTCTACATCACCGACTGGAAAAATGCCCGTCTGGTGCCCTTGTCGGACGGTGAATTCCATTTGGACGACTACGTCAACTACGTGCAAGAGTTCATTCGCCACGTACAAGGCAAATACGGCAACTGCCACGTCATGAGCGTCTGCCAGCCCACCGTGCCGGTGCTGGCCGCGGTGTCGCTGATGGCAAGCCGCGGTGAGACCACGCCCCTGACCATGACCATGATGGGCGGCCCGATTGATGCCCGCAAATCCCCCACCGCGGTCAACAACTTGGCCATGAACAAGAGCCACAGCTGGTTCGAAAACAACGTGATTTACCGCGTGCCGAGCAACTTCCCCGGCTCCGGGCGCCGCGTGTACCCCGGCTTCTTGCAGCACACCGGCTTTGTGGCCATGAACCCTGACCACCATGCCAAGAGCCATTACGACTACTTCAAGGACCTGATCAAGGGCGATGACGCCTCGGCCGAAGCCCACCGCAAGTTCTACGACGAGTACAACGCGGTGCTGGACATGGACGCCGACTACTACCTCGAGACCATCCGCGTGGTGTTCCAGGACTTTGCGCTGGTCAGCGGCACCTGGGATGTGCGGGGTGAAGACGGCAAGATCGAACGCGTCAAGCCTGCAGACATCACCACCACCGCCCTGCTGTCGGTGGAAGGCGAGCTGGACGATATCTCCGGCTCCGGCCAGACCCGTGCAGTACACGACATATGCAGTGGCGTGCCCAAATCGCTACAAAAGCACTACGAGGCCATGGGTGCCGGGCACTATGGCATCTTCTCCGGTCGCCGCTGGCGCGAGATGGTGTACCCGCAGGTCAAGGCTTTCATCAAGAGCCACAACAGCCAAGCGAGTGCACCTGCTTCTACAGAGACGGCTGCGGTAGAGACTGCTGTCGTAGAGGCTGTCGCAGCCGCGCCCGCCGCCATTTCAGAGCCAAAAGCGACTCCAGCGCCCGTAAAGACTGCGCCAGCAGCTACCAAAAAGGTAGCACGCAAGCGGGTCAGCACCACCAAGTGAGTACGGTCCCGGAGGCTGCGCCTCTGCTGGCGCAGCAGCTGCTGGACGCGCTGCCGCAAACCCAGTGCACCCGCTGCGGGTATCCCGATTGCGCCGCCTATGCCGGCGCAATGGCGCGTAACGAAGCACCCATCAATCAGTGTCCTCCTGGAGGCGCAGAGGGTATTGCGCGCCTGGCGGCCATCACTGGTAGTCCGGTCATTCCCCTGAACCCAGAGTTCGGGCAGGAAGGGCCGCGCACCGTCGTCTTCATTGATGAAGACTGGTGCATCGGCTGCACCCTGTGTATCAAGGCCTGCCCGACCGATGCCATCATCGGCAGCAACAAGCGCATGCACACGGTGATCGAGGCACACTGCACCGGCTGCAACCTGTGCCTGCCGGTGTGCCCTGTGGATTGCATGTTGGTGGAAACTGTCACAGGCGATCGCACCGGGTGGGATGCCTGGAGCGTAGAAGACGCCTTGAAGGCGCGCCAGCGCTACGAAAGCCGCCAAGTGCGGCAGGCCCGCGAGGCTGAAGAGCACGCCCAAGCGTTGGAAGCCAAAGCGCGCATGAAGCTGGCAGATATGGCCACCCATTCCCAACACACCGATGAAGCGGTGTTAGACCAAAAACGTGCGCTCATTCAAGCAGTGCTGGCTAAAGCCCGGGCTCGACAAGCTGGCAAGGCCGACTGAATCTACCAGTCGCCCTGCCGCCCGGTGAGAGCACCGGGCAATTAGACGCTGGCCATCAGGCTCTTGTAGACGCCGCAGCCCACGTACATATCATCCACCTTCACCACATAAGACATCTTGGTTTGCACCAAGCCCGTCAGCGGGTTGGCGATCTCGTACTCCACCCAGCCCGGCGCGTGGTCCGCTTGGTTCACGATGGCGGCGATCAACGCGTTGCCATCAATACCCGCCACGTCTTGCACCCGCGTGCCCACTTTGGCCTGATTGCCGGCAAAAGCCAGATACTGGCCACTGCGGTCCAGCACGAAAACATACATATCCCGATCGAACAGGCCGGTGTGTTGCGCGGTGACCTCCCTTACGAAGGAATCGCGCCCGCTGTGGCTGCGCCGTACCTCCAAAGCTCGATCCACCAGCTGGCGGGCCTCGTCGGCAGAACCTTGTTGAAGTTTGAACACCGCAACCGCATCGGCCAGCACACTGGCACGGTCTTGCAACGCGGTGGCCTGCCCCACGGCCTGCTCGACCATCGATGCGTTTTGCTGGGTGATTTCATCGAGTTGACGGATGGCCGTGGTGATTTCCGTC
>JAIXVK010000308.1 GCA_027483085.1 Comamonadaceae bacterium
CTCATGCGCTTGCCGCCCCAAGGTATGTACCCCACCCGAAAATTTGAAAGCCAATGCCTCGTGCTGGCGGCGGGCCTCCAGCAAGCGGGCTTGTTGAGCCACCTGGAGCTGGTGCGCCACTTGCTGCAGCCGAAGGGAGTGCCCGACCACCACCCCGGATGGGCGACCGGCTCTGGTGGCAACGCGGTCTAAGCGCTGCGCCTGGGTATCCAACTGGCGCTGGACAGCGGCACTCAGACGCTCTTGCATCAAATCGATGGCAGCCAAGCAGGTGGTAGTGGGTGTCGCTACCAATTCGGCAGCGGCGGTAGGCGTCGGAGCGCGAACATCCGCCACAAAATCAGCAATCGTGAAGTCGGTCTCATGCCCGACGCCAGACACTACCGGAATCGGCGACTCACTCAACGCAATGGCCAGTGCCTCGTCATTGAAGGCCCACAGGTCCTCCATAGAACCGCCGCCGCGCACCAACAAAATCACATCCAAAGGGGTGCCCGCGCCATCGATATCGGAGGAGCGGGCCAGCAAGGCTTGCAAAGCGCGGGTGAGCTCGGCCGGCGCATTGCCGCCCTGCACCGAAGCTGGAGCCAGCACCACTGGAATATGCGGCACACGTCGGCGCAGCGCGGTGGCCACATCATGCAGCGCAGCCGCCCCCAAAGACGTAATCAGGCCAATTCCGCGGGGCGTCAGTGGAAGCGCTCTCTTGCGCTCCTGCGCAAAGAGGCCACGGGATTCAAGCCGGTTCTTGAGGCGAACAAACTCTTCAAATAAATTGCCCTGCCCTTGCTTGCGCATGCTCTCCACAATCAGCTGCAGATCTCCGCGCGGGCCATAAATATCTAGGCGCCCAGACACCTCTACCAACTCGCCGTCACGGGGAGCAAAGTCCAGCTGAGAGGCCGAGCGCTTAAACATGGCGCACCGGATCTGGGCATCTTGGTCTTTGAGCGAAAAGTAGCAATGGCCGCTCGCGGCCCTCGAAAAGCCAGACAGCTCGCCAGTCACCCGCACGGGGTTGAAGCGGGCATTCAGGGTGTCTGCCAGCGCGCGGCAGAGCGCGTCTACCCGCCAGATGCGGGGCGCTGCCTCGTCATGGTTGATCATGGGGCTGTCCGGCTTGCAAGGCTGCAAACACTGCCAAAAATTGCGGGAAAATCATGCGGTATCAAATCCTTTGGGGCGGAGTATGCCTCTTGCAAACGCCCCACGCGGGGCTAACGGTTTGAAACGATTCCAGAGACGCCCGCGCGCCACTGGGTAACCGGCAGTGGGCCATAATCCCCCAGCTTTTTAACTGCGCGGAGATCTGCATTTGTTTTCCATCATCCAAGCCGCCGGCTGGCCCATCTGGCCCCTGATTGCATGCTCCATTGTGGCTCTGGCCATTGTTATTGAGCGGTTTATCAGCCTCAAGACCGCCAAAGTGGCGCCACCCCGCCTGCTGGATGAAGTCTTGAGCGTGACAAAGAGCACGGTCCCCGGCCCCGATGTGGTTGCGCAGCTCGAAAAGAACTCTGCACTGGGGCAGGTTTTGGCCTCCGGACTGCGTGCTGTGAATGCAAACCCGCATTGCACCGAAGATGATCTTCGCGCCACGATGGAAGGCAGCGGGCGCCTGGTTGCCCAACGGCTCGAACAATACTTGAGCGCATTGGGCACCATCGCCTCAGCCGCGCCTATGTTGGGATTGTTTGGCACCGTGGTCGGCATGATTGAAATTTTTGGCTCCCAAGCCCCTGGCAGCACAGGCGGAGGCAACCCGGCACAACTGGCCCACGGCATCTCGATTGCGCTGTACAACACGGCCTTCGGCCTGGTGGTCGCCATCCCCGCTTTGATTTTTTGGCGCTATTTCCGGGGCCGGGTCGACGCCTATCTGCTGACACTAGAGCTGAGCTCTGAGCATCTGGTGCGCCACCTCAAAGCACTGCGCAAGTGAAGAAGGACGCATCCATGAACTTCCGGCGCCGCCATCAGGAAGAACCTGAGATCAACCTGATCCCCTTCATCGACGTGTTGTTGGTGATCCTTATTTTCTTGATGTTGTCGACCACCTACAGCAAGTTCACCGAGCTCCAACTCAAGCTGCCGGTCGCGGATGCGGATGCGCAGCGGGATTACCCCAAAGAACTAATCGTGGCGGTCAGCGCAGATGGCGCCTACAGCATCAACAAACAGGTGGTAGCAGGCCGCAGCACAGAGGCCCTCTCCGTGGCCCTCATCGAGAATGCAAAGGCGGGCAAAGACACTGTCATCATTATCAGTGCGGATGCGAGTGCACGGCACCAAGCCGTGGTGACTGTCATGGAAGCCGCCCGCCGCTCGGGCATGAATCAGATCACCTTTGCGACCCAGTCCTCCGGAAACGGCGGCAAATAAACCATGCTGCCCGCAGTCCAGGCGGCCATCACCCGGGCCTGGGTTTCCGGTGGATGGGTGCGTGGGGCCCTGACCCCTATCTCCCTGATTTATGGCGCCCTCACTGGCCTGCAACGCGCCGCCTACCGCGCAGGACTGCTCCAGAGCAGCGCGCTGCCCGTTCCGGTGATCGTGGTCGGCAACGTGATTGCGGGTGGCGCAGGCAAAACCCCCACCGTGCTCGGAGTGGTAGCCCACTTGCTGGATCAAGGGCACCGGCCCGGCATTATTTCGCGGGGCTATGGTGGAAGCCATCAGGAGCCAACGCCTGTCACCCAAGACAGTCCGGCCGCGCTCGTGGGCGACGAGCCTTTGCTGATGCACCGCAAAAGCGGCGTGCCAGTGGTGGTGGGCCGCGATCGCGTGGCGGCCGGGCGCCGCTTGCTCGACCTGTACCCCGGCACGACCCACGTGGTGTGTGACGACGGATTGCAGCATTACCGCCTGCGCCGGGATATCGAGATCTGCGTGTTTGATGCCCGCGGCCTCGGAAACGGTGGCCTGTTGCCAGCGGGCCCGCTACGCCAAGCCTGGCCTCGCGCGCTGGTAGCCACTGCAGGTCAAGCCGAGAGCCGGACATTGACGCTCCACACTGGGCTCAATACCCTGCCGGGTTTTTTGGCCCAGCGGTCTTTGGCGACCACGGCCATCAACGCCGCCGGGCAGACAATGCCCCTGACTTCGCTGCAGCACAGTCAGCTGCCATTACATGCGGTGGCAGGCATTGCACAACCCGAGAATTTTTTCAGCATGCTGCGCGCCCAAGGGCTCACGCTGGCAAGTACCGATGCTCTGCCGGATCACTATGATTTTCATAGCTACTCGCGCAATTAATACGAGGGCAAAGTGCTTAAAAAAAAAAAAAAAGACGCCACC
>JAIXVK010000055.1 GCA_027483085.1 Comamonadaceae bacterium
CATAGTTGCTCCTAAATTAATAGCTGGTCGCGCAATGAAACAGGGCGGGAAAAGCGATTTTCATGCCTAAGTGCCGCCCTTACAAGTCCGTTCAGGCACCTACCCGCATGGGGTTGTTGGGGTGGGTGGTCCAGTCGGCGTGCACGCCACTCACCGGTTTGCCGGTGCGCAGGTCCATCTCACCGACTGCTAGATCGCGCATGCTGATGGTGTCCGGCACAGGGCACACCGTCACGCACAGGTTGCAGCCCACGCATTCGTCTTCCTTCACCTCGAAGTGGCGCTTGCCGTCTTTCTCGAAGGTAATGGCCTGGTGGCTGGTGTCTTCGCAGGCAATATGGCAGCGGCCGCACTGGATGCAACTGTCCTGATTGATGACCGCCTTGCTCACATGGTTCAGGTTCAGGTAGCGCCAGTCCGACACGGTGGGCACCGCTTTGCCCACGATCTCGCCCACACTCTTGAAGCCCATTTCGTCCATGTAGTTCGACAGACCGCTTTCCATCTCCTGCACGATCTTGAAGCCGTACACCATGGCTGCAGTACACACCTGCACCGTACCGGAGCCCAGCGCAATAAAGTCCAGCGCGTCCCGCCAGGTACCGATGCCGCCAATACCGCTGATGGGCAAGCCGGCGGTTTCGGGGTCACGGGCGATCTCGGCCACCATGTTCAGCGCAATCGGCTTCACGGCCGGGCCGCAGTAGCCGCCGTGGCTGCCCTTGCCACCGGGGCTGGGCGACATGGTCAGGGTGTAGGGGTCCACGCCCATGATGGAGTTGATGGTGTTGATCAGGCTCACCGCGTCCGCCCCGCCGCGCTTGGCCGCGCGGGCGGGGTTGCGGATGTCGGTGATGTTGGGCGTGAGCTTCACGATGACGGGCAGCTTGCTGTATTGCTTGCACCACTCGGTCACCATCTGGATGTACTCGGGCACCTGGCCCACTGCTGCGCCCATGCCGCGCTCGCTCATGCCGTGCGGGCAGCCGAAGTTGAGCTCAATGGCGTCAGCGCCGGTGTCTTCCACGCGGGGCAGGATGGCCTTCCAGCTTGCTTCCTGGCAGGGCACCATGAGCGAGACGACCATGGCGCGGTCCTGCCAGTTGCGCTTCACTTCGGTGATTTCGCGCAGGTTGAGTTCTAGGTCGCGGTCGGTGATCAGTTCAATGTTGTTAAAGCCGTTGAGCCGGCGGTCAGCAGACAGCAGGGCGCCGTAGCGCGGGCCGTTCACGTTGACAACCGGTGGGCCGGCTTCGCCCAGGGTCTTCCAGACGACGCCGCCCCAGCCGGCCTCGAAGGCGCGGTTGACGTTGTAGGCCTTGTCGGTAGGCGGTGCAGAGGCGAGCCAGAAGGGGTTGGGGCTTTTGACGCCGGCAAAGGTGGTTTCTAGATTGGCCATGGTGTTTCTCCGGAATGCGTGGCGCCCGTTAGGCGGTGATGAAGGCGTGAATAGCGTGGGCGGATTGCTTGCCGTGCTCCACGGCTTCGACCGTCAGGTCCAGTCCACCGGCACGGCAGTCGCCGCCGGCCCACACGCCCTTCAAGTTGGTGGTGCCGGCTTCATCGGTGGCGATGCGGCCGTCCTTCAGGGTCAGGCCGCTCTCGGCCAGCACCGGGTTGCCCAGCTTCTGGCCAATGGCTTTGAGCACCATGTCGGCTGCTTGTGTGGTGGTGTCACCGGTAGCGCTCAGCTTTCCGTTGACCATGGCTTGGCGCGCGAAGGTCACGCCGGTGGCGTGACCGGCTTCGCCAATCACTTCGACCGGAGCCAACCAGTGGTGGATGGTCACGCCGTTGGTCTGCGCCCATTCCTGCTCGGCAGTGGATGCGGACATGCTTTCCTGTCCGCGGCGGTAAACGATGTGCACCTCTTCAGCGCCCAGCAGCTTGCTTTGCACCGCAGCGTCCACCGCAGTCATGCCGCCACCGATGACCACGACACGGCGGCCTACCGGCAGGGTTGAGAGGTCTTCTGTCTGGCGCAAGGTGGCGATGAAGTCCACCGCATCCTGCACGCCGCTCAAGCTGTCGCCGGGCACGCCCAGTTGCTGGGTGGTAGACAGGCCCATGCCGAGGAACACAGCTGCATAGTCTTTGCGCAGGGCTTCGAGTTGCGCCACGGTGTCCAGCTTCCAGTTGTTCTGGATGGTGATGCCACCGATGCTCAGCAGCCACTGGACTTCGCGTTGGGCAAAGTCATCCGGTGTTTTGTAGCTGGCCAAACCGTACTCGTTCAGGCCGCCGGCCTTGGGCTTGGCGTCAAACACCACGACGTCATGGCCTTGGCGGGCCAGGGTGTAGGCACAGGCCAAGCCTGCAGGCCCTGCGCCCACCACAGCCACCTTTTTGCCGGTGGCGGGTGCGCGGGTAAAGACCTGGGGCTTGTCGCTTTCCATGAGCGCGTCCACGGCGTGGCGCTGCAGGCGGCCGATAGCTACCGGTCGGTCTTCTTGCGTGTTGCGCACGCAGACGGCTTCGCACAGGTTCTCGGTGGGGCAGACGCGGGCGCACATGCCGCCCAAGGGATTGCTGTCCAGAATGGTCTGGGCCGAGCCGCGCAGGTTGCCATCGGCGATGCGCTTGATGAAAGACGGCACATCAATGCTGGTGGGGCAGGCGGTGGCGCAGGGGGCGTCATAGCAATACAGGCAGCGCTCGGCTTCCAGCAAGGCTTGCGACGCCGTGAAGCGCGGGGTGGCGTCGGCAAAGCGTTTGGCGTATTCCTCGGTGGCGAGGCGGCCTGCACGAACGTCGGCGGGAGAAGAAGAGGGGGTGGACACGCTGGCAACTCCTTAAAAAACTGACCGTTTGGTCAAGTCATGAGATGCATGCTAGCAATCCACGTGCCACGCTGTAACTAGGGGTTTGCACCATAAAACCGGCCCCAATCGGCCGTTTATCGGCCGATTGGGGCCGCGCCAGACCTCACGCTGGTGCATGGCGACCCAGTTTGGGGAGCAGTGCCTTCGCGCCTCAATGCGCTGGGGCGAACACCGATGTCGGCCGCGGAGCGGAAATGCCCGCGGCGCTTGTTGTGGGCTCGTTGTGCCTTAGTGCGCGTCAGAGGTGCACACCGACTGGAGCCATTCGCTGAATAGCTCCACGGCGGGGCCGGCCTCGGTGTTCTCCGGCAGCACCAGGTAGTAGTGGCGCTCACCGGGCAGCGGGGCAGGGTGGGCCAGTACGAGTTCGCCCCGGGCCAGCTCGGCTTCGATCAACAAGCGGGGCACCAAGGCCACACCCATGCCGCAAGCGGCCGCTGACGAAGCCATGGAAAACTGCTCGTACCGCGGCCCGGCAAATGCGTTGGGTGCTTCAATGCCTTGTGCTGAAAACCAGCTTTGCCAACTGTCGGGCCGGGTGCTCTGCTGCAACAGCGGCAGCAACGCCACTTCTGCCGCACTCAAGGCCTTGCGGCTCCGCAGCAAGGCCGGGCTGCACACCGCAACCACCTGCTCTTGCAGGAGTCGGTAGCAGCGCGTGCCTGCCCAATGGCGGATTTGCAATTCGGTGCAAGCGAAGATGGCTGCGTCGAACGACGTGTCGTTAAACAAAAACGGGCGCGTACGGGTTTCAATGTGCACGACAGTGTTTGCGTGCTTGGCATGAAAGTCGGGCAGGCGCGGTAAGAGCCAACGCGCTGCAAAAGTGGGCACGCTGGCCAACTGCACCGCGCCACCATGGCC
>JAIXVK010000216.1 GCA_027483085.1 Comamonadaceae bacterium
AGGCGGCTGACTTGGGCGTGACCAGCGCTGCCATGGGCGAAACCCTGCGCATTGCGACGGTGGGTGACTACGACACCTCACTGGCCAAACTCAACCTCAGCCAGCGCCAGGTGCCGATTGTGGTGAAGCTGGACGACTCCGCGCGCCAGGATCTGGAGCTTCTGGGCCGCCTATCGGTACCCGGAGTCAAAGGTCCGGTCATGTTGAGCCAAGTGGCGACGCTCGAAGTGGCCGGTGGCCCCGCAGTGATCGACCGCCTGAACCGCTCACGCAACATCACCTTTGAAGTGGAGCTCTCCGGCGCGCCGTTGGGTGATGTGACGGAGGCGGTGCAAAAGCTGCCGTCGATTACCAATCTGCCACCCGGCGTGAAGCAACTCGCGCTGGGCGATGCCGAGGTCATGGGCGAGCTGTTTGCCAGCTTCGGCCTGGCCATGCTGACCGGTGTGCTGTGCATCTACATCGTGCTGGTGCTGTTGTTTAAAGACTTCTTGCAGCCATTCACCATTCTGGCGGCCTTGCCTTTGTCTTTGGGTGGCGCGTTTGTGGGCTTGCTGGTGGCTAACCAGAGCTTCTCCATGCCGTCCCTTATCGGGCTCATCATGCTCATGGGCATTGCGACCAAAAACTCGATCTTGCTGGTGGAGTACGCCATCCTGATGCGTCGTGGGAATGACGGCAGCGACGGTCACCCTGTTGCAGCGCCCATGAGCCGGTTTGATGCGCTCATTGATGCCTGCCACAAGCGTGCCCGGCCGGTAGTGATGACTACCATTGCCATGGGCGCCGGTATGGTGCCGCTGGCCGTGGGCTGGGGCGCTGCAGACAGCAGCTTCCGCAGCCCGATGGCGGTTGCCGTGATCGGCGGGCTGATCACGTCCACGGTGCTCAGTCTCTTGGTGATCCCCTCAGTATTCACCGTGGTGGACGATCTGGAACATTTGTTGATCCGCATCAAACGCTGGGTGTTGCGCGAAAAGCCGGCGGCGGAGGTGATGCCCTTACAATAGCCACTCTGTCATTGGGGAGTAGCCTCTCTTGCACCACAAGAGGCTTGCGTCAACACACTGGGTCCGCAGATCCTGGCGCCAGCAGTTCAGTCTTGGCAAGACCTTTGACCACCGCACATCTGCCTTGGCCGGTGATGTGCCGTGGTCATTTGTCTTTTACCGGCCTTGGAACTCGCGCTCATGGAATCCCTTCTCGTCTCTACCGGTGTGGTCGCTCTGGCCGAAATCGGTGACAAAACCCAACTCCTCGCCTTCATCCTCGCGGCCCGCTTTAAAAAACCTTTGCCCATCGTGCTGGGCATTCTGGCTGCCACCATAGTGAACCATGGACTTGCTGGTGCCTTGGGCGCTTGGATCACCTCCGCCATCAGCCCTGAGGTGTTGCGGTGGGTGCTCGGTGCGTCCTTCCTGGGCATGGCGATCTGGACGCTGATTCCCGACAAGATTGAAGACGAAGAAACCCAAATCGCAGGCCGCTTCGGGGTGTTCGGCGCGACGTTGATCACCTTCTTTTTGGCAGAAATGGGCGACAAGACCCAAATCGCCACAGTAGCCATGGCCGCCCACTACGCGGCACCGTTGATGGTGGTGATAGGCACCACGCTCGGTATGTTGATTGCCGACGTGCCAGCAGTGTTTGCCGGTGACAAGCTCGCCAACAAGATCCCGATGAAGCTGGTGCACTCGATTGCTGCGGCTATCTTCGCGATGCTGGGCGTGGCGACTTTACTGGGCGCGGGTTCCAGCTTCGGGTTTTAAAACCCGGGTTCACCGGGTTACCCGGCGTCTTCTTCAGGGGTAGGTTGGGGCGCGGTCAAGGGCAAGGTGATGGTGACGGTCGTACCTTGCCCGACTGTCGACTGCACCTCCAGGCTGCCGCCCAAGGTGGCTTTCACCAAGTTCTCCACGATCGACATACCAAGGCCCGTGCCCCCTTGGCCAATGCGGGTGCTGAAAAAAGGTTGGAACATTTTTTCTAGCGTCTCCGGCGGAATACCGCGACCGTTGTCGCTGATTTGCAGGGTCACCGTTGTGCTGCCCGGCGTTGCCTTGATGTGCACTTCGCCATGTTCCATGCTATCAAAGGCGTGCAAATAGGCATTGTTTATCAGGTTGATGATGACCTGCCCGATGGGGCCGGGGTAGCTCTCCATCTCGATGCCCTCCGGGGCATCCAGATGCACCTTGTGGCTATGGCGCTTCAGGCTGGGCGCCAGGGTGGCCAGCACCTCTTGCAGGCCCTGGCGCAAATCGAAGCTGCGGCGTTGCTCGCTGGCCTGGTCCGCGGCCACTTGGCGGAAGTTTTTCAGCAAGGCCACAGCTCGCTCCAAGTTGCGCATCAGCAAGGTATTGCCGTCTTTGACACCCGCCACGAAGGCAGTGAGCTCCGAGCGCCGCAAATTGCCAGCGGCCAGTTGCGCATCAAACTGCACCGCCTGCGCCATCAGCGTGCTGGCCGTCATCATGCTGTTGCCCATGGGGGTGGCCATTTCGTGCGACACGCTGGCGATCAAGGTGCCCAGGGTGGCACGCGCCTCGCTGCGGGCCAACGCCTCTTGCATCTGGGCCTCGAGTGAGGCATTCAGGGCATGGATCCGGATTTCGGCTTCTTTCTGCAGGGTGACTTCCAGGTTGATGCCTGCCACTTTGGTGACCACTCCGTCGGCATTTCGCTCAACCACGTGCGCCAGTGATTGCACCCACATCCATTGCCCGTTCTTCTGCCGCATCCGGTACTCGTACTCGAAGCGGTCGCTCCCCACTTCGCTCAAAGTTGCAAACCGGGTGGTGATCAACGGCCTGTCATCAGGGTGGACTAACGTGTACCACGTGTCGAAAACGTTCTCGCC
>JAIXVK010000006.1 GCA_027483085.1 Comamonadaceae bacterium
CCTGCCTTGCAAGGGCAGCAACACACCTATTACAGTGGTGCCTGGACCGGCTACGGATTTCACGAAGATGGTTTGAAGTCGGGCCTGGAAGCAGCGCGACTGCTGAAGCAGCATGCAGGCCTTGCCGCTTAAACCCGTATGAATGCGTCGACCACTCCGCTCCATGTGCCAGTGCATTCCGCGCTGATCGGATTCGGGGAAGTCCGCCACACGCGGCATCGCCCTGTGCGCAACGCATTCGCCTATGGCACGTATTTCTTAATGCTGCCGATGCGCAGCCTGCAGACCCAAGGCGATGGTGCACTGCCGCGGAATCGCTTTGCACCCATCAGCTTTTACGACTCCGACCATGGAGACGGCCGGAACCTGGCCGCCGGCGGCGCCTTGGGTTGGGTCGACGCGCTGCTGGCAAAGGAAGGCATTGCAGATGCCACCGGAGAAGCCTGGCTCCACTGCTACCCACGGGTATGGGGTTTCACCTTCAAACCCGTGAGCTTTTGGTACTGCCACCGCGCGGATGGAAGCCTGCGGGCGATTGTGGTGGAAGTGAACAACACCTTTGGCGAGAGGCATTGCTACTTGCTGGATGCCCCGCAATTCGGCCGCGAACTGCAAGCCGCCAAAGTTTTCCATGTGTCACCCTTTTGTCCGGTAGAGGGCGGTTACCGCTTCCGTTTCATGGTGACCCCTGACATGCGCCGCACCGTGGCACGCATCGATTACCACGATGCCAATGGTGCGCTGATCGACACCAGCGTGAGCGGTCAACTCGAGGCACTGAGTTCTGAAAGCATCCGCCGCGCGCTATGGCGCTACCCCGTCATGACCTGGGGGGTAGTCGTCAAGATTCATTGGCAAGCACTGAAGCTGTGGCTGAAAAAAGTGCCCTTTTTCCACAAACCCGTACCGCCTGACACCTTGGTCAGCCGATAGAAACCCATCCACTTTTCATGGACCAGTCCGGAGATACCGTCATGAACACCAATACCCTGAAACCCTCACCGATTACGGGCCAGGCATCTGGCGCGGCAGCGCTTCCGGAGGGCACTCCCGCTGCCACTCGCACCGTGTTCAAGCTGTTGCAAAAGCTGCGGCACGGCAGCCTCAGCGTACAACTGCCCGATGGCAGCGTTCATCGCTTCGGTGGCGATAGTGCCCCGCACGCCAGCCTGGTTCTGCACAACTGGAAGCCTTTCAGCGCAGCGCTCAAGTCTGGCGATATCGGATTTGCCGAGAGCTTTATTGCAGGCGACTGGACCACCCCTAACCTGACGGAATTGCTGCGGGTGCTGGTCAAAAACCGCGCAGAAGTCGAAACGGTGATTTATGGCAGCTGGCTGGGCCGATTGCTGTACCGCATCAAGCACTTGCTCAACCGCAACACCAAGACCAACAGCCAGAAGAACATTCACGCCCACTACGATTTGGGCAACGCCTTCTACAGCCTGTGGCTGGATGACACCATGAACTACTCGTCGGCGTTGTTCAGCTCTGACCTGGACCAGCCGATGGCGCAGGCCCAAAAAGCCAAAGTCCGCCGTGCCCTGGAAGAAGCGGGCGTAAAAGCCGGCGACCGGGTACTGGAAATCGGGTGCGGCTGGGGCGCCTTGGCGGAAATGAGCACCACCGAGTTCCAAGCCCACATCACGGGCGTAACCCTGAGCACCGAACAACTGGCCTTTGCCCAGGAACGCCTGCAGCGGCTTGGCATGGGTGCCCAGGCCGACTTGCGATTACAGGACTACCGTGACATCCCGGATGCACCATTCGATGCGGTGTGCTCCATTGAAATGGTGGAAGCAGTGGGTCGTGAATTCTGGCCTACCTATTTCGCAACCGTAGCTGGCAAGCTAAAGGCCGGCGGGCGCGCTTGTATCCAAAGCATCGTGATCGATGATGGCTTGTTTGAGCGCTATATCAACTCGACGGACTTCATCCAGCAATACATCTTCCCTGGCGGTTGCCTGCCTTGTCCGCGCGAATTCCGTGCCCAAGCGCGTGCAGCCGGCCTGGAGGTGGTAAATGAACTCTCGTTCGGACATGACTACGCTGAAACACTGAAGCGTTGGCGCGACGCCTTCCTGAGCAAGCGCACGGATGTGTTGTCCAAGGGATTTGACGAGCGCTTTATGCGGATCTGGGAGTTCTACCTCTGCTATTGCGAGGCCGCCTTCCTGGAAAACAATATCGACGTGGTGCAGTACACACTGCGCAAGCCGGCGTAAGCAGCCCACGAAACCAGCACCATGCAACGCCGTCACATTCTCGCGGTAGGAGCGATCACTGGGTGGGAAAGCCTCACGCATCAAGCCTTGGCCAACGGCGCGTCCGCCCCCACTGAAATCAGCCGCGAACTGCCCGATGCGGTGCTTGCGGGTAGCGCACGCATGCGGTATTTCGGCTTCTCGGTGTGTGATGCGCGCTTATGGGTTCACCCGCGCTTTCAACTCGCCACTTACTGGCAGCACCCGCTGGCACTGGAGCTGACCTACCAGAGAGACCTGAAGGGAGCCGCGATTGCCCAGCGCTCGCTGGAGGAAATGAAGCGAAACGGCCCCATTGCAGACGACACCGCTGCAACGTGGCTCACCACCATGACGGGCATTTTTCCGAATGTCAGCACCGGCGATCGCATCACAGGCTTGCAGATGGTGAACGCAGGCACTCGCTTTTGGTACAACGGGCAAATGCGTGCCACCGTGGCAGATGCCGAGTTCAGCAGGCTCTTTTTTGGCATCTGGTTGTCAGACCGCACGAGCGAACCTCGCTTGCGCGCTGAGCTGTTGGCAGGTTTGAAGTCATGAGCCATTCAGACGCCTTAAGCATCCGGCAGGGCTTGCACTACGGGATGATGGGTTTGCCATTGGCCTTCGTTGCACTCCCCCTGTATGTGGTGCTGCCCAATCATTATGCGAAGACGTTCGGCGTCTCGATGGCGGCGCTCGGCGGAGTCCTCCTTTTCGCCCGGCTGCTTGACGCGTTTTTTGACCCCCTGCTGGGACGCTGGAGCGATGCCCTCTACCAACGCGGCGCCAGCACACTCCTGAAACGGGCAGCGGTGGCATGCGCGCTGCTGGGCGCCGGGTTTTATGGACTGTTTTTTCCCGTGGTGAGCGATCCCCAGCTCTTGCTGGTCTGGGCGGCGGGCACTCTACTGGTGACCTACCTCGCTTACAGCTTTTTGAGTATCAGCCACCAAAGCTGGGGAGCGATGCTGGGTGGAAACGAGCACTACCGCAGCCAAGTCGTGGCATGGAGGGAAGGCCTGGGCCTGGCTGGCGTGATTACTGCAGCAATTGCGCCCACAGCCCTTGGTTTACCTGCGACTACCGCTATATTTTTTATATCAATTAGCATGGGATGGTGGCTATGGACTCGTGCTCCCAAACCGCCGATCACATCTGCGGCGAACCATACAACAGGCACGGAATCCAAGCAGTCCGTGTGGCGCCCCTTGGCCCGTGCGGACTTCCGGGCACTGCTCGCCGTGTTTGTGGTGAACGGAATCGCCAGCGCAATACCCGCCACCCTGATTTTGTTTTTTGTGCAAGACCGCTTGCAAGCCTTACCTGCACACGAACCCCTGTTTCTAGGCAGCTACTTCATTTCTGCTGCAATCACCATTCCTCTGTGGCTCAAAGTGGTCGCCCGAATCGGGCTGGCGCGCACCTGGCTCTGTGGAATGCTGCTATCGATTGCGGTCTTCATCTTTGCCTCCCAACTCGGCGCAGGCGATACCGTGCCTTTTGTGCTGGTGTGTGCCCTCTCGGGCATTGCACTGGGAACTGACCTCACGATCCCCGGCGCGCTGCTCGCTGGACTCATCGCGCGGCAAGGGGATCAGGGGCAATCTGAAGGGGCCTACTTTGGTTGGTGGAACTTTGTCACCAAGCTCAACCTGGCACTGGCTGCAGGTGTGGCGCTGCCCGCACTTGCGTGGTGGGGCTACGCGCCCGGCGCCAGAGACCCGGTCGCCCTCAATGCCCTGACTGTGGCTTACTGTCTCTTGCCCTGTGGCCTTAAAGCAATTGCCGCAGGACTGCTCTACACCCTCATTTTGCGGAGGTCGCCATGAAACGACGCTTACTTCTTACGGCTGCCACCGGCAGCTTGTTGGCCTTGGGGGGATGCGCCTCCCAATCCATTGACCAATACCGCAACGACAAACCCACGCTGGACCTCAAAGACTACTTCAACGGCACCCTGGACGCTTACGGCGTTTTCACTGATCGTTCGGGCAGCGTCGTCAAGCGCTTCACCGTCGTCATGAACTGCAGCTGGCAGGGGGATCAAGGGGTGCTCGATGAAGACTTCACTTACTCGGACGGCAGCAAGCAGAAACGGATCTGGCGCCTGACCCGCCTGGCAGACGGCCGCTACACGGGGACGGCCGACGACGTTATTGGCATTGCGCAGGGGCAGGCACGTGGCAACGCGTTTTACTGGACCTACACGCTGAGTTTGCCGGTGGACGGAAGCGTCTATGAAGTGAGATTTGATGACTGGATGTACCTGATGACGGACAAAGTCATGCTCAACAAAGCCACCATGAGCAAATTTGGTGTGAAGTTGGGAGAGGTCACTCTCTCATTCACGCGGCGCTGATCTATGTCCAAAAATCACTTTGCAAGCGCTGGGAACGGAAACAAAGCCCCCCCGCAAGCAGCCACTACCGCATGGCCTTCGTTGTGGGAGTCGCTCAACCCCCGCATGACCAACTGGGCCGGTAAACGGGTGTGGCTGGTGGGCGCCTCGACAGGAATAGGTGAGGCCACTGCCTCGGCCCTGCATGCACAAGGCGCGATCGTGACCGTATCCGCCCGCAAGCGAGATGCGCTACAAGCCTTTGTAGATAGTCACCCGGGCAGCCACGCACTCCCCCTTGATGTGTCGGATGCAGCGGGCGTGGAGTCCGCCGCACGCGATGTGCTCGCGATGGGACCCTTGGACTGCGTGGTCTATTGCGCAGGTCACTACAACGCCATGCGCGCTTTTTCCATGGACGTGGTCGATATGGAGCGACACCTGCAAGTGAACTATATGGGTGCGCTGCAGTTGTTACATACCGTGATTCCAGCCCTCCTGGCCCAGGGCCATGGCCACATCAGCCTGGTCGGCAGCGTAGCCGGCTACCGTGGCTTGCCCAACAGCCTTGCCTACGGCCCCACCAAGGCCGCAATGATCAACCTGGCCGAAACGCTGTACCTTGA
>JAIXVK010000243.1 GCA_027483085.1 Comamonadaceae bacterium
GTGAGCGTCCGTCGCGCCGGTTGCGCGTTTCGGCATGGTCGAAGGGCAGCGGATCCACGCTGCGCTGCCACTGTTGAACGACGGAACGGTTGCGGAACTCAGATCCACCCAGACTCAGGCTCAGATCACCCTGTCCAAAATTCTGAACGCGGGCTCGAACTCGAGCGTTGATGGACTTGACTCGTCCCTGATTGGCGGTCTCGACATCCACCGGCTCCAGCCCCTCCCGGTCTTCCATGCCGCGGACCCGACTCTCCCATTGAAAGCTGCTGTAGCCCAGGGAGCTGGTGTAGCTGGCATCCTCGGTCCACTGACCATGGCGGACCCAGGACAGCGATGGCGTGACGCCGCGAGCATCAATCCCGGCGCTCCCGGTCCATTCGTTCATTCGCTTGCGAGGCTTGACCGTGCGAAGGACCAGGTTGATGGTGCCACCAATGCCCTGGCCGGCAAACTCGGCGGTTGCGCCTCGCACCACTTCAACGCGCTCCAATTGCGAAAGCGGTAGATCGAGCGCTTGCACGCCTGGCGCAGGTGGCTTGCCATCCACCAGGATTTGCGTGTAGCCCTGCAAGCCCCGTAAAGCCAGGCCGCCATAACGGTTCAACTCAATGCCCGGCAACTGCTTCAACAATTCGGCAGCATTTGCTCCACCCAGGCGTTCGATCTCCTCTCGACCGAACGTCTGTTTGGCGGCGGTGCTGTTCTTGCGTTGTGCACTGTCGCTTTGATGTCCTGTGATCTCCACTGCTTCGAGCGTCTGCTTCGGAGGGGAGGCTGCATCGCCTGCGAAACACGGGTCGAAAGCCCATGAGCTCCAAACCAGCACATAACAAAAAACTGTTTTTCTTGAGTACAAAGCAGTTCGAATATTTGGAGGATACAAAAGGCGTGTCCGGGTAAATACGAAGCCACGCAAAACTCATCACAGATTGATGGCTTTGCACTTGCGCTCACAACCAGACCGAGGATTCCCCTAGGTTTGACCGTCAGCCGAATGGCCTAACTCCAGACTCTCCGACTCTCTGACTTCATTTCAGCCAACCTGATGTGATCCCAGCTGCAGGACAAATTCACACTAGCGGTTTACCGCAACTACGATGTCTCAGCATAATTCATTACTTACGATGATTATTTAGGGGGTGACGATGCGGCGGCGTACCTGTTTGCAATTGGGAAGTGTCTTGGCTCCCATGGCGCTTTCAACTGCGCGCATGGTGAACGCTTCAAACACCTACTCTCGGCAGCCACTGCCTTTGGATTACTTTGCAAGGCGCCCGCTGCTCGAACAGGTCATGGTCTCCCCCGACGGCAAGTTGATTGCGGCCATTGCGAACAACAACAACGAATCGGTCATCGTCACCCGGCCTGTAGGTGGCGACACGTTCACCGAGTTGGTCGGCTCAGACAATCTGGAGTACTCGATCAACTGGATCCGTTGGGTCAACAACGAACGCCTCGTTTTTAGCGCCAGCTACCCGTCCAATCGGGATCCCGGTTTGATCGGACGTTTCAACACCACCGAGTCGCGTCTGCACGCCATCAATGCCGATGGAAGCGGTTTGCTCAATCTCATCAAGACGCGGGGAGCGGGCGCAAAGGACTTGTACTGGGCAATCAAGCAAGACAACGTCATCGACTGGTTGCCGGAAGATGGACGGCACATCCTGCTGACATTGCCTTCCAGTGTCCGCCACATCGAGCCCTCGGTCTTCAAGGTGAATGTCTACACCGCTGAGCGCTCCACCTACAGTGATGCCAAGGAGTGGGTCTTTGATTGGATGACCGATCAGGCACACAAGGTACGCATTGGAATTGGCACGACAGAATCCGGTGAGCGCACTGTGTGGGTATGCGACCCCTCGGGAAAGAACTGGCGCTTGCTGAACAAGGCCAGTTTTTTCGAGACGGGCTACTGGCATCCCATGGGCTTCGGCTTAGACCCGAATGTCCTGTATGTCAGCGGGCTGAATGATGGTTTGGCATCCGTCTTCACCTTGGACTTGCGGCAGTCCGAGGCCGAGCCAACGCTGAAGCTGGGACACCCACGATATGAGTTGAGGGGCCAGCTGATTCACGACCAAAGGGGAGAAGCTGTCGGTATCCGTGTGTCGGCGCATGGGGATTCGTCGGCCTTTTACTGGGATGATCGATACAAGCAGCTTCAGAAGAGCGTGGACACGCTGTTGCCCGGGCGATTCAACGTGCTTTACAGCAAGTCTCATGATGAAAGGACGCATGTCCTCATTTCAGACGAGCCTGGACTTCCAGCGCAACAGTACTTGGTGAAGCTTGGCGATGGCATCGAAATGAAGCTGCTCGCAGAGTCCTACCCCGAACTCAAAGGCCAAACACTGGGGCAAAGGCGAGGCCTTCAAGTGAAGGCACGAGATGGGCTGGAACTGAAAGGCTATCTCACCTGGCCTCCTGGACTTGAGGCATCGCCCATCAGACGCCTTCCCCTGGTTGTACTGCCTCACGGCGGTCCTCAAATTGCAGATGGGCCAGAGTTTGATGACTGGGCCGCATTCCTCGCTGATCGAGGCTATCTTGTCATGCAACTGAATTTTCGAGGCTCCTCAGGCTATGGCCGAAAACACCTCGAGGCCGGCTGGCGGCGTTGGGGGCAGGAGATGCAAGAAGACCTTGAGGACGGTGTTGCAGATTTGGTCAAGCGAGGTTGGGCAGATTCACGCCGCGTTGCGATTGTCGGCGCCAGTTATGGCGGCTACGCGGCCTTGATGGGCTTGATCAAAACGCCGGACCTGTACCGTTGCGGATTTGCATTCGCGCCGATCACCGATCTGTATGACTGGGCTGAGGAACACGGTCGCCGAACGCAACGCGAAACAATGGCACGCCTTGTTGGTGACTATCGCACGGAAAAACAGCGCCTCCATGAAGTTTCACCTTGTATGCAGGCAAGCAAAATCAAGTCACCGGTGATGCTGATACACGGCACACATGATCGTCAGGTTGAATACCAACACTCCAAGAAAATGTCTGACGCATTGACGTCTGCGAAAAAGAAATTTGAGTTCATTACCCAACAGCGCGGCGACCACCATTTAAGTCACTTCCCCTACAGGCAGCAGTTGCTGATGGAGCTGGAGGGTTTCCTGGCAAGGCATATGAACGCCGCCGAATCTGGGGCCGAATCCCGGCCCGGCCAGCCAGTCACAGCCTCATAAAATGGCTCCCCCTCCCGCAGCAGTGATCGGGACTCGCATCAGCAGGCAGCGAATTCAGCTCCCTCCGCGCCCTTGGCATCGCCCTAGCAATCATGGCCCGGCTGCTCTTCGAGACGGTCAGCGGGGATTCGGTCGGGTTGCCCTGGGCCCGGAGGGTTTGTGTGCTTTGCTTGCCGCGCGGGTTGGTGTAACGTAGCAGCCGACGATTCAGCAGAACGGCCGAAGGTCAGGTCTTGCCCTAAAAATTGACACCTGACCCCGAACTTGCGCCGTTGAAGTGGCGCATCAACAGAGAAATACTGCCCGGCCTCGTCTGCACCACGAAGTGCTAGTGATTGCTCATCAGGCAGTAAGACAGCATCACCGCACCAAATCGCCCCAGCCCTTGCGCCACCACCGCCAGCAAGCTCGCTCGATCTGCGTCATCCACAAAGATGTCTTCCCGCCTGTCTCCGCGTGCGGTCACGTGGTACAGAACGCCAGGAAACTCGATGCGAAGTGGCCGGGACATGGCTTGCATTCTGAGCTGACCGAGCAAGAAAGTGGGAGGGCGTTAATATTTAAGACTTGACCCTGAATTCTTGCTGAATTTTTGGGTTCAATTCCGCGTAAGCGAACAGTATTGAGCCTTGA
>JAIXVK010000269.1 GCA_027483085.1 Comamonadaceae bacterium
ACAACGTTTTCAAGATTTTGCCATGGCCACGACAAGATTTCAGCCATTCTTTGAACGACCCATGCAGATTGCGCTGCATTGAGCACGCAAGGTTCGGTGCGCAGGCCCAGGTAGCAGCGCTCGATCACGTCCTGCTCAGTAACACCGAGCTTGAATTGCATGTCTGCCGCGGTCGGGGCCAGCATCTGGGCCATGTCTTCGCAGAGCTCGTACTCGGTCAACACCTGGGACAAGGGGGCAGACGGTTTGGTGCGGCCCGGCACCACGTACAGCTGCAAAAATGAAGGGGGAATTTCAATGGAGGGGGTGTATTCGTTCATACCCCATTGTCAGCGCCTATTTCGTGCGGGCTTGCTGACGGGCGATGTGGGCCAGGAGCCCGTCGCAAGCGTCTTCCACCAGATCCAGCACCTGCTCAAACCCCGCATCTCCGCCGTAATACGGATCAGGAACCACGCTTGCATCGTGGCGGGTACAGAACTCGGTCAGCCTACGCACTTTGTGATGGTTGTAGTCGGGGCACTGCGCCTCTACGAGCGCGAGGTTGTCCCAGTCCATCACCAGGATGAGGTCGGCGCTTGCAAAGTCGCTGGCCTCCAGCTGCCTGGCCCGCAGGTCCGCAAACGCGTATCCGCGGCGGACTGCGTGTTGCAAGCTGCGGGGATCGGGCGCCGCACCGGGGTGATAGCTGTGGGTGCCTGCGGAGTCGATCCGCAAGACATCGGCACCCCAACCCTGTGCCAGCGCTTTGTGGCGCATGACGCCATGGGCCGTAGGGCTCCGGCAGATATTGCCCATGCAGACAAACAGCAAAGTCGTGGGCGCACTGGACTTAGGCATGAAATTGACTGCTAACGCTCATAAATATTGCGCGAGTAGCTATTATTTTTATAGCGTTACTGCAATCGCGGCAGCAGGCCGGCTGCGCGCAATTTGTCTTTTTTACTGGGCCGGTGCCCCTTGATTCCGCCCGCTGCGCGATCAGCGCTGATGGCCGGCAATGCCTGTGCAGGCTCAAAGCCCGGTACCTCTTCTTGCGGCACGGTGAGGGCATTGCGCTTTTCGATCAAAGCGAAATGTGCGGCGGTTTCTGCACTCACAAAGCTAACCGCGGTACCGGTTTTGCCCGCACGCGCAGTGCGACCGATTCGATGAACATAGTCTGCTGCGGCACGTGGCAGGTCGTAATTCACTACAACCGGCAGCCCGGCAATGTCCACACCACGGGCAGCCACATCGGTGGCCACCACCACTTGCACCACACTGGCCTTGAAATCAAACAGCACCTGACTGCGCTTGCCCTGGCTTAACTGGGCGTGAAACGGCTCCGCCTGCAATCCAGCGCGGCGCAACTTGTCCGCCACCATTTCTGCGGCATATTTGGTCGCCACAAAGACCAGCGCGCGCGGCCAGGCTTCGGCCGTAACCAAGTGCCGCAAGAGCTGCGTGCGGCGATTGGCATCCACCCGGATGGCCCGCTGCAGGATATCGGGGGGCGCTAGCTCTTCGGTGTCGAGTGTGATGCTCTCGGGATCCCGCAAGCGCGCCTCAGCAAGGCTGCGCACCGCAGGGCCGAAGGTGGCAGAAAACAGCAGGCTTTGGTGCCGCTCAGGGAGTAGCGCGTCAATCCGGTCCAACTCCTCGGCAAAACCCAAGTCGAGCATGCGGTCGGCCTCATCCAGAACCAGGCAGCGAATCTGATCCAGGCGCACAGCGTTGCGCTCAACCAGATCCAGCAAGCGGCCGGTGGTGGCAATCACGATATCAGTGCCACCCCGCAAGGCCATCATTTGCGGGTTGATAGACACGCCACCGAATACGACCGAGACCTTGACGCCAAGGCCGGCATCGCGCGCCAGGCCGGACAGGACTCCGCCCACCTGAACGGCGAGCTCCCGCGTGGGCACCAACACCAAGGTTTGGGGGTTACGTCCAGCGGAAGACGACTCCACCACCCAGCGCTGCAGCACCGCCAACGCAAAGGCGGCTGTTTTGCCGGAGCCCGTCTGGGCGCAGACCAGCACATCACGGCCCGCAAGTGCGGCAGGAAGGGAGGCTGCTTGCACCGGCGTGGGCGCAGCAAACTGCCGCTCCATAGCAGAGGCCAATGGGGCACTAAGGCCTAAATTTGAAAATGACATTTCGGGTTACTCAGTGGCAGCCACGGCGGCACGAGCCCCCGTGAGCGTTCAGGCCGCAGGGCCGCGTTTGGGCTGTGCAGGCGCTTGGATAAATTGGCCCGCGCGGTTCAAGCGGGTGGCGAGCGCGTCGAGGTAACCCAACAAGCGCTCTGCCTGCAGAGGTTTTTGGTACAGCGTCACCCAGTTAGGCAAGCGGCCGTCTTCTTCGACTTCCTTGCGGGTCAGCGCGGTGAGCACAATGACCTCGATCGGTTGGTAGGCGCTTTCTTGCGCCATGGCGTTGATCAGGTGGTAGCCATCAAAAGGCGTCATCATCAAATCGGTAACGACCAGGTCAGGGCGTTGACGCTCCAACTGAATCAGCGCTTGCGATGCATCATTGGCAACCGTCAGAGCCACATCGTGGCCGCCACGCGCCAACAGGGCCTGGAAGTAAGCCACTTGGATAGGATCGTCCTCGGCGAGCAACACACGCAGGGGGCGCGCACCGGTTTCTGTGGGAGCGGCGGTGCCGCGCGACTGCACCAGCTTGTCGATGGCGCTGCGAAAGATGCGGCGATGCCCCCCTGGAGTGACCCATGCTTCCAACTCGCCGCTGATGACCATTTTCTGCACCGATGTGGTGGACAGCCCAAGGATACGGGCTGCTTGTTGTGTCGTCAGAACGTCGCTGCTGTTAGTCATGGCAAAGGGATTAAAAGGCTCTGGGAACCGCGACCGAATTTAAATCTTTCAGTTTTGGGGCTTCCATTGCATTTTATTCGACACACACCACTTTGGCGCAGCCGCACATCCGCAAAACGTCGTTAATTTACCAATTTATTAACAGTTTATTTGTTAATAAACACAGCAACACGCTATCGAGAAATATTCGTATTTCAACCGTGCTTTTCTGTCCCGGTGGCAAGTACCGCGGATTCAAGTGGTACTTTGTTGAAAGGAGTTTGCACCCCATCACTGGCGCCCTCCGCCTTTCCAGAGGCAGCCACGCCTTCACTCCGCAGATAAGGCACCACGTTTGGATTTAACCAAAAACTGAAAGGCAATACTTCCACTGTTTCAGAAGATTTTTGCATGGCTATAAATTTATTTAAATCAATTTAAATAAAATATAACATTTTCATAAACCCACCGAAAGAAAATGTAGTTGCGCTCTTCAGGGCTACTTCTCAGTTGACGAATTCAAACTGTCACAGCAAAGCCCGCAGCTCCTGAGCGGCATCTTGCAATACGGGCAACAAAGCAAGTCTGAATTCCTCGGGCTGCCACCGGTGTGGAGCGGCCACGACATTCAACGCACCGACGACCTTACCCTGAGGGTTGCGCAAAGGGACCGCTAAAGCCTGCACACCGAGTTCGTGCTCCTGAAAGGCCAAGCTGTAGTCTGCCTTGCGCGCCGCCTCGACCTGTGCCTTGAGCACCGTGGGGTCTGTCACGGTGTGCGACGTCAAACGCCGTAAAGGGTGGGCGGACAACCACTGGGCCAGAGCCGCATCAGAGAGCCCGGCCAGAAGCACCCGCCCGGTCGAGGTAGCGTGCGCAGGCAGTCTCGCGCCCAGGTGCAAGCCATACGCGAGCACCTGGGTCTTGCCTGCGGGTGAGCTGCGCCAATCATTCCCACTGCGGGCCACGATCACCACCTCGCTGCCATCCAACACCACCGCAGAAAACGACTCTTGCGTATGTGCCGCCAGGCGGTTGAGCGCGGGCTGCACCACCCGGGGAAACCGCGCCGAGGACAGGTAGGTGCCGGAGAAGCGCAAAACCTTGCTGGACAACCAAAAGTAGCTACCGTCTGTCTCCAGGTAACCCAGTGCGGTAAGCGTCAGCAAGTGCCTGCGCGCGGCAGCCCGGGTGATCCCTGCCCTCTGAGCGGCCAAGGTGGCGTTCAAGCGCTGCCGCTCTGTATCAAAGCTCTCCAGCACTGCCATGCCTTTGGCCATACCGGCAATCAGGTCTGCTTTGGCAACCACAAATGGGGCATCTGCATCTGGTGCATCAGACATCACTCAACTCCTGTTTCTGCGCGATATTCGCACATCGATTCTATTGATCGCACAAAAGCCCGTCGCCCGAGACCCCTAAATACCGCCGCGCCGATAACCTTTCGCTCAATCAAAAGGAGCAGACATGCGGACACAAGTGGCAATCATTGGCGCAGGCCCATCGGGCTTGTTATTGGGACAACTCCTGCATAAAGCCGGCATCGACACCGTCATCATTGAGCGGCAGAGCGCCGACTATGTGCGCTCGCGCATTCGAGCCGGCGTGTTGGAACAGGTCACCACAGATCTGCTGGACGAGGCCGGAGTGGGCGCGCGCATGCACCAGGAAGGATTGCCGCACACAGGTTTCGATTTGCTGTTCGGCGGTG
>JAIXVK010000378.1 GCA_027483085.1 Comamonadaceae bacterium
CGCGGATGTTGACGCGGGCGGATTCGGGCAGGCTCAGCTGGCACACGCCGGCGTGAATGAGGCCGAGTTCGTCCAGCGTGATCTTGCCGGGGTTGAGAATCAATGAAGTCATAAATATTTCCGGAGGGAGGGGTTCAACCAGGGACACCGCAGAACCGGCTCCGCCGGGCTGCTGGTGTCGTCCCCTTGAGGGGAAGCGCCAAAGGCGCTCAGGGGTGTTTCTTAACCTTTCAACATGGGCAAGTTCATGCCCTGCTCTTTGGCGCATTGCTTGGCAATCTCATACCCGGCATCTGCATGGCGCATGACGCCGGTGCCGGGGTCGTTCCAGAGCACGCGCTCCAGGCGTTTGGCAGCTGCGTCTGTGCCGTCGGCCACGATGACCACGCCGCTGTGCTGGCTGTAGCCCATGCCCACGCCACCGCCATGGTGCAAGCTCACCCAGGTGGCGCCGCCTGCGGTGTTGAGCAGCGCATTCAGCAAGGGCCAGTCGCTTACGGCATCCGAGCCGTCTTGCATGCTTTCGGTCTCGCGGTTGGGTGATGCGACCGAGCCGCTGTCCAGATGGTCACGGCCAATGACGATGGGGGCTTTGAGCTCACCGTTTTTCACCATCTCGTTAAACGCCAAGCCGGCGCGGTGGCGCTCACCCAAGCCGATCCAGCAGATGCGTGCCGGCAGGCCCTGGAAGGCAATGCGCTCGCCCGCCATGTCCAGCCAGCGGTGCAGGTGCGCGTCTTCGGGGAACAGCTCTTTCATCTTCGCGTCCGTCTTGCGGATGTCTTCCGGGTCGCCACTCAAGGCCACCCAGCGAAACGGACCCTTGCCACGGCAGAACAAGGGGCGCACGTAGGCGGGCACAAAGCCGGGGAAGTCAAATGCGTTCTTCACGCCCTGGTCCAGTGCTACCTGGCGGATGTTGTTACCGTAGTCCACCGTAGGAATGCCCATGGCCTGAAAGTCCAACATGGCCTGCACATGCACTGCGCAGCCTTGTGCAGCTGCCTGGCGCAGCGCAGCGTGTTGGGTGTCGTCCGCCTGCGCTGCGCGCCACTGCTCGACCGACCAGCCGGGCGGCAGGTAGCCGTGCACCAAGTCGTGTGCAGAAGTTTGGTCTGTGACCATATCGGGGCGAGTGCCACCAGCGCGGGCGCGGCGCACCATCTCGGGCAACAGCTCAGCAGCATTGCCCAGCAGGGCCACCGACACGGCTTTGCCCTCGGCTGCATAGCGGGCCATGCGTTGCAGCGCGTCGTCCAGATCGGCGGCTTGCTCGTCCACGTAGCGGGTCTTGAGGCGGAAGTCGATGCGGCTTTGCTGGCACTCGATATTCAGGGACGAAGCCCCTGCAAAGCTGGCCGCCAACGGCTGCGCGCCGCCCATGCCGCCCAGGCCGGCCGTCAAAATCCATTTGCCTTGCAGGTTGCCACCAAAGTGCTGCTTACCGGCTTCCACAAACGTCTCATAGGTGCCTTGCACGATGCCCTGGCTACCAATGTAAATCCAGCTACCGGCCGTCATCTGGACGTACATCATCAGGCCCTTTTTATCCAGCTCGTGAAAGTGCTCCCAGGTGGCCCACTTCGGCACCAGGTTGGAGTTGGCAATCAGCACGCGCGGCGCATCCGCATGGCTGCGGAAAACACCCACCGGCTTGCCGCTTTGCACTAGCAGGGTTTCGTCTTCATTCAAGTTGCGCAGGCTCTCGAGGATGGCGTCAAAGCACTCCCAGTTACGTGCCGCCTTGCCGATACCGCCATACACCACCAGCGCGTCCGGGTCTTCTGCTACCTCAGGATCCAGGTTGTTTTGCAGCATGCGATAGGCGGCTTCGGTGAGCCAGTTCTTGCAATGCAGGGTGGTGCCATGGGGTGCGCGCACGGGCCGGGCTTGGGAGGGTGCAGACATCTTCAAACTCGCTTTCAACAAAAATGCAATGTCGCGAAGTCTACTTGTCTAGACATGCCTATGCAACTACAATTTACTGATGGTTTCCACCACCCCCACCCCCTCGGGCGCCGCAGCGCCTTACACCCACGTCAAAAACTTTTTGATGGAAGGCCTGTCGCAGGGCCGCTGGACGCCGGGCAGCCAGATGCCCTCCGAGTCCGAGCTGGTGCAACAGTTCAAGGTCAGCCGCATGACGGTGGGCCGCGCTATCCGCGAGTTGCAGGCCGAAGGCTTTGTGACCCGGGTACAGGGCGTGGGCACCTTTGCGGCGCATCTGGCGCGGGTGTCGTCCACCCTGACTATCAAAGACTTGCACGAAGAAATTGCAGCCCGTGGCCACCAGCACCATGCACGGGTCGTACTGTCGCGCGAGGAGTTGGCGGTGGATGGCCTGGCCCAGCAGCTGGGCCTGCCGCTTGGTGCGCCGGTGTTCCACACCCTGATCGTGCACTCCGAGAATGGCGTGCCGCTGCAGTGCGAAGACCGCTACGTGAACCCCGCCTGTGCGCCCGACTATTTGAGCGTGGACTTCAGCCAGACCACGCCCACTCACTACCTGCTGGAAGTCGCACCCCTGTGGGAGGCCCAGTACTCCATTGAGGCCGGCCCGCCCAGCCCCCAGGAGGCCGAGCTGCTGGGCATCACGCCGCAGGACCCCTGCCTCATCATCGTGCGCCGCACCATGAACCGCGATGTGCCCATCACCCTGGCGCGCTTGGTGCACCCCGGCACCCGCTACCAGATTCAAGGGCAGTTCAAGCCATGACACTCCGCCTCATCCACGCGCAGGACTGTGCTCCCCAGCCCTGGCGCAACGGCGGCGGCCAGACCCGCGAGTTGCTGGTGTGGCCCCCCATGGGCGAGTGGCAGCTGCGCATTAGCCGGGCTGACATTGCGGCGGACGGCCCCTTCTCTGCTTTCCCCGGTGTGCAACGCTGGTTTGCCGTATTGCAAGGCGCGGGGGTGGAATTGGCGTTGCCCATGCCGCAGACATTGCGTGCCGGCGATGCGCCGCTGGAATTTGACGGTACCGCTGCGCCCGACTGCCGCCTGCTGGACGGCCCCACCCAAGACCTGAACCTGATGGCGCGGCAAGGCCAAGGCTACATGCGGGCAGCCATTGCGGGGCAACCGTGGCAAAGCCTGCTGGCCATGCGTGGCCTGTACACCACAGGCGCCGGCACATGGAGCGACGGCGCACGCCAAGTGCATATTAGCGCCCACACCGTGCTGTGGGACGATTCGCCCGACACCGCACCGTGGACGTTTACCCCGGACACCTGCGTAGAGCCCACGCACGGCGCACCGGCCTACTGGCTGGGCTTTACCTCCCATGCACCTGAGGGAGCCACACCATGAGCCTTACCCACACCGCCACCACGCTTTGGCACCACGCCCGCATTGCCAGCCTGCACGGGACCGAAGCCTGGGGGTGGCTGGAAGACGGCGCGCTTCTGACCCGTGGGGAACACATCGTCTGGTGCGGCCCGCGCTCTGAGATGCCCGCCGAGCACAAGCAAAGCATCACGCAAGAGATAGATTTGGCCGGCGCCTTGGTCACCCCCGGCCTGGTGGACTGCCACACCCACTTGGTTTACGGTGGCGACCGCGCAGCGGAGTTTGAAATGCGCTTGCAAGGCGCCAGTTACGAGCAGATTGCGCAGGCCGGCGGGGGCATACGCTCCAGCGTGGCTGCCACCCGTGCGGCCAGCGAAGCCACCCTGCTTGCCAGCGCTACCCGCCGCGCCCGGAGCCTGATGGCCGAGGGTGTGACCACCATCGAGATCAAGTCGGGCTACGGCTTGAGTCTGGAGGATGAGGCGCGCTGCCTGCGTGTAGCGCGCTCCTTGGGCGAGCGCCTGCCCTTGAGCGTGCGCACCACCTACCTCGGCGCCCACGCCGTGCCCCCCGAGTTCGCCGGCCGCAACGACGACTATGTGGACGCCGTCTGCGCCTGGATGCTCCAGCTACATGCACAAGGGCTGGTGGACGCAGTAGACGCTTTTTGCGAGACCATAGGCTTCACCCCCGCCCAAACGCGGCGCGTGTTTGAGGCGGCGCGCGCATTGGGCCCGCCCGTTAAGCCGCACGCCGAGCAGCTCAGCGACCAGGGAGGCGCGGCTATGGCGGCAGAGTTC
>JAIXVK010000412.1 GCA_027483085.1 Comamonadaceae bacterium
CAAGCTGGACCGCATCCTCGAAGCCGTGCGCCTGACCGCCACCTCCAGCGGCTTGCAGCCGTATGAGCTGATCGTGGTGAGCAACAAAGAGTTGCGTGAAAAAATCGTGCCCGTGGCTTGGAACCAAGCGCAGATCACCGATGGCTCGCACCTGTTGGTATTTGCCGCCTGGGACAACTACACCGCGGAGCGCATCAATGCGTCTTTCGACTTGGTCAACACCGAGCGCGGTTTCGTGAACGAAGGTTGGGAAAACTACCGCAAGATGATTTTGGGCGCTTACGTGCCCCGCGAGGCCGAAGTGAACTACCAGCACGCTGCCCGCCAGGCCTATATTGGCGTGGGCACCGCCCTGATTGCGGCTGCTGAAGAGAAAGTCGACGCGACCCCCATGGAAGGTTTTGACCCCAAAGCCGTGGACGAAATCTTGGGCCTAGACAAGCGCGGCTTGCGCAGCGTGGTGATCATGCCTTTGGGCTACCGCGCCGACGAAGGCGACTGGTTGGTGAACCTGAAAAAGGTGCGCCGCAGCCGTGAAAACTTTGTCACTGAGCTGAAGTGAAGTACCTGCGCCGTTTGCTGCAACCCCGTAAGCCAGCCTTCTGGCTCATGCTGGTGTTGAATGCACTGTCGACGGCGCTGGTTTGGATCGTGCAACACCACACACTGCAGCCCTTAGCGGCCACCGCGGTGGTGGTGTTTGCCGTGGGCAATATGGTGCTGGGGCTGTACTTCATGCGCCAGCTGTTGCAGACGCAGGCGCCTGAAGAGCGCCCGCCCCAGCGCCCCCACTAAGTGGTCAGTGCCCGAACTCTTGTTTCGGGCGGGTTTTGTGGAAAGTCATCGGCACGCCCTGTGCGGCCTCTAGCAGCTCCTGGCGGCTTTGGTTGGCAACACCCGTTTTCATCTTGCCCACCACATGCATTTCGCAAGGTTTGCAGTCAAACCGTAGGGTGAGCTTTTCTTTGCCATTGATCAGTTGCAGGGGCTCTGCCTTGACCTGCCCTTGCACACCCGTCACTCCCTTCGCTTGCTTGGGACACAGGCTGAGCGAAAAACGCACGCAATGCTTGGTGATCATCAGGCTCACTTCACCCAACTCTTCAATCGCCTCATAGGCGGGCGCAATGACTTTCACCCCGTGCTTGGCGTAAAAACCATGTGCTGCCCGGTTGAACACGTTGGCCAGGTAGCTGAGCGTGTCTTCCGGATACGCAACCGGCGGCTCCACCACATGTCCCGGCGCTAAACGCACAAAGCCCTGCGTGCGGGCACGCTCCAAGGCCTCGACAGCTTCGCGCCGCAAAGGGTTCAGCACCGACGCGGGCACAAACCACGGCTGGCTGAACTGCACTTGCACATCGAGTGTGGCAAAAATCGTAGTGCCCATTTTGCTCACGTTGGCGCGCAAGGTGTCGAGCGCAGTGGCCGGGTCTTTGGCCAGCTCCAAGGGCAGGCTGGTGCGGGCGGTGGCGGTAAAGCCGTCTTCGTCAGTCAAGGTCAACGCCATGCCGCCATCGGTTTCCGCCAACACCGCCCAGATTCCGATGCGCCGGTCGCTGCTTTTTTTGTCGAGCACTCGCGTCCAGTTCACATCCCGGTTACGGTTGACCTCCACCCCCTTGCGCAGGTCCTTGAGGCCGGGGAGGGGATCTTTGGGGAACACCCGCCACAAACCCTTGGCTGAGTTGATAGCTTCGGCCCGGTTGATGGCCAGGCCCACCAGCTCCTTTTGTAGGTCGTAGTAGCACAGGCCGTCGCCATTGCTCAGCGCCTTGCTGCGGTCGCTCAGCTCCAGCTCCACACTGTCGGGGTTGACCTTGGTCACATAGCCAATCGGCTGGCCCGGGTTCTTGGGGCTGTCAAAGGCCCCGATGTCGATCTGGCGCCCCTGCACAAAGTAATCGGTGAACTCGCGGTTGAAGTTCTGGTTGGGGTCGGGCTCAAACGTGAAGCTGGTGCTACCGCTGCTGCTTCGGGCCAAGGGTTGATCCGAGTACTGGCGGTCTTCGATCAAGCGGTCGAGCAGCTTGCGGTAATGGGCGGTGATGTTCTTCACATAACCCATGTCCTTGTAGCGCCCCTCGATTTTGAAGCTGCGGATGCCCGCATCCACCAAAGCGGCCAGGTTCTCGCTCTGGTTGTTGTCTTTCATCGAGAGCACATGCTTGTCATGGGCGACGAAGCGGCCTTTGTCGTCGACCACCTGGTAGGGCAGGCGACAGGCTTGGCTGCATTCACCCCGGTTGGCACTGCGGCCGGTGTGGGCGGCGCTGATGTAGCACTGGCCGCTGTAGGCCACGCACAGCGCACCGTGGATAAAAAACTCCAGCGTGCATTTTTCAGGGTCCGTGGCCGCGCGGATGGCGGCAATCTGCCGAGCCGTGAGTTCGCGCGCCAGCACGATCTGGGAGAGGCCCACATCCTGCAAAAAGCGTGCCTTCTCTGGCGTGCGAATGTCTGTCTGGGTACTGGCGTGGAGCTGCAGCGGTGGCATGTCGATTGCCAGCAAACCCATGTCCTGCACGATCAACGCATCCACACCGGCTTCGAAGAGCTGCCAGGCCTGCTTGCGGGCGGGCTCGAGCTCGTCATCCCGCAGGATGGTGTTCATCGTGACAAAAATGCGGCTGTTGAAGCGATGGGCGTGGGCGACCAGGCGCTCAATATCGGCAATGCTGTTGTCGGCGCTGGACCGCGCGCCAAAGCCGGGCCCGCCGATGTAAACCGCATCAGCACCATGGTTCACCGCTTCGATGCCGATCTCGGC
>JAIXVK010000617.1 GCA_027483085.1 Comamonadaceae bacterium
CCGAAGAAATGCAAGCAAAGCGCAACGCGGTGAGCAAGCAAATCGGCATGCTCAAAGGCAAAGGCCAACACGCCGAAGCTGACGCCGCCATGGCCGAAGTGGGCACCCTGAAAGCCGAGCTCGAAGCCTCTGCAACCCGCCTGGATGCCATTCAGGCTGAAATGCAAACCATGCTGGAAGCGGTGCCCAACTTGCCGCACGACAGCGTGCCCGTGGGAGCCGACGAGCATGGCAACGTGGTGGTGCGCAGTTGGGGCACCCCCAAGACGTTTGACTTTGAAGTCAAAGACCATGTGGATCTGGGTAACCCTCTGGGTCTGGACTTTGAAATGGGTGTCAAGCTCACCGGCTCGCGCTTCACCGTAATGAAGGGCCAAATCGCCCGACTGCACCGAGCGCTCGCCCAGTTCATGCTCGACACCCAGACCGGCGAGCACGAATACACCGAGTGCTACACGCCGTATATCGTCAACGGCGACAGCCTGCGCGGCACCGGCCAGTTGCCCAAGTTTGAAGAGGACCTGTTCGCTGCCAAAAAGGGCGGCCAAGAGGGTGGCGACGACAACACCGCGCTCTACCTGATCCCCACCAGCGAAGTGCCTTTGACCAACTTCGTGCGTGATGTGGTGTCTGCTGAGGCCGACCTGCCGATCAAGCTCACCGCGCACACCCCGTGCTTCCGGTCTGAAGCCGGTAGCGCCGGGCGCGATACACGCGGCCTGATCCGCCAGCACCAGTTTGACAAGGTGGAGATGGTGCAAATCGTGCACCCCGAGAAAAGCTACGAAGCCCTCGAAGACATGGTCACCCACGCCGAAGTCATTCTGCAAAAGCTGGGCTTGCCCTACCGCGTGATGAGCTTGTGCACCGGTGACATGGGCTTTGGTGCCGCCAAAACCTATGATTTGGAAGTCTGGTTGCCTGCGCAGGGCACCTACCGCGAAATCAGCTCGGTCTCCAATTGTGAAGCCTTCCAAGCGCGCCGTTTGCAGGCCCGCTTTAAAAACGCGCAGGGAAAGAACGAGCTGGTGCACACTTTGAACGGCTCTGGCTTAGCAGTGGGCCGTGCGCTCGTCGCAGTGCTGGAAAACCACCAAAACGCCGACGGCAGCATTACCGTGCCTGAAGTGCTGCGCCCCTACATGGGCGGTTTGGCAGTGCTCAAGGCCTGAACAACCACGCTCGCTCGAAGCAGGCCTGCGAGCCTGCTAGAATCTCGGCTTCGTTTCGACCGATACGAACTCAGGAGAAGTGGCAGAGTGGTCGAATGTACCTGACTCGAAATCAGGCGTACCGCAAGGTACCGAGGGTTCGAATCCCTCCTTCTCCTCCAAACGATAAAGCCTGCATTCCAACCGGAGTGCAGGCTTTTTTCATGGGCGCGGCTTTGTCATGTTGCTGCAACCCTGCTGTCGCATAGTCCGGTAATTCAAGTTTCATGCACAGAGGTGTTGACAATGCGCAGCAAGTTTTTTTCTCGTCGGACGGCTTTGGCAGCTTTGGTTGTGGGCGTGTCCAGTGCCCTCCCGGCTTGGGCCCAAGGAGGTTTTCCGGACAGGCCGGTCAAGATCGTCGTGCCCTTCGCCCCCGGCGCTGGCACCGATGCCATGGGCCGCCTGATGGCCCAAAAGCTGGGCGAGGTCATGGGCGGCAGCTTTGTGGTCGAAAACCGCACCGGTGCCTCCGGTGCGATCGGCACCCAATATGTGGCCCAGCAGCCCGCTGACGGCTACACCTTGCTGCTGGTGGCCTCGCCGTTCACCACGGTTGCCGCTTCATTGCCCACTGCGGGCTACGACCCTCTCAAGAGCTTTACCCCGGTGGGCATGATTGCCAGCGGCCCCTTGGTTTGGGCCACGACGCCGCAAACCGGCATCCAGTCCATGCAGGATCTGGTGGCCAAAGCCAAGGCCCAACCCGGTGCGCTGAATTACGGCTCCGCCGGCGCAGGTGGTGTGAACCATCTGGTGCTGGAGCTGCTCAAGGCGCGCACCGGTACTTTTATTACCCACATTCCTTACCGCGGTGTCGCGCCCGCCACGATGGACATGATCTCCGGCCAGGTGCAGTTGGTCACCGGCACCATTCCCGCCTTGCTGCCGATGATCAAGGACGGTCGCGTCAAGCCACTGGCCGTTACCAGCGCCAAGCGCTCTAGTGTCATGCCCGACGTGCCCAGCATGACCGAGGCCGGATTCAAGGGTTTTGACGTGCAAAACTTCTTCGCGCTTGCTGCGCCGGCCGGTACGCCCGCTGCAGTGATTGAGAAGCTCAATACCGCCTTGAACAAAGTGGTGGCCTTGCACGAAGTGCAGGCCCGCTTCAAGGTGGATGCGGTAGACGCCATGCCCGGCACCCCGGCTGCGCAAACCCGCTTTATCGAGGCCGACTACCAAGCCTGGCGCGACGTGGTGCGCAGCCAGAACTTGAAGATCGAATGAGCCCGCGGGCACGCCGCCCCGTCTAGTGGGCGTGCTGCCGTAAAAATTTCAGGAAGCGCGGAAACACATCGTGTGCCGCGTTTTTACCGATGATCACATCCGCATGGCCGTAGCCCGGGATCACTTCTAACTGGTGGCGGCCCGGTGCGAGCTGCTCCAGCCGCGCATGGCACAGCACATTCGAGTCAAGGAACAGGGCGTTTTCTTGCCCTGCGACCAGCAGCATCGGGGTAGAGATGTCGGCAGCGTGTTGCAGGTAGTTGTCGGGCAGCTGGCGGTAGCGCACATCTTTGGGGTCGAACTTCACGGCGGTATTGTTGGCGCTCACCATCTTGCGGATGTGGCGGTAGTAGTGCACGCCGCTGCCGCCAAACAAGTCTCCGGTGCGGCGGTGGGTCACTTCGTGCAAGTTTTCATGCCGGAACAAGACCGGGTAGCCGTAGCCCCACATGAAGCTGGTCATGTGGCACTCGGGCACATCACATTCACGGTGCATCAGGCTCACACCTTTGGCCAAGAGCTTGCCCGGCGAGATGCCGGCCTGTTGGCCCCACTCGGGGTTGAGGTAGTCCACCCCCAGCACCGACTCCGCCAGAAAAGGGCCCACCGCCAGTTTGGCCTTGGCAAAGGTTCCCACCTTGGGCGTAAGTGACACGCCATTCACAATCACGCTGCGCACGCCCTCGATGGCTTTGCCGAACAGGCTCATGGCCACCGACAAGGCACCCAGGCAGTGGCTGATGATGTGGATGCGCGCCTGCGGGCCCACCGCGCGGCGCACTACATCCAGTGCGGCTGGGTTGTCGTAAAGCGCCACGTCGTCCACCGTAAATCGGTGGCGGGTGTGGTTGTAGGGCTGGCGTTTGCTGATGCGGCCGTCGAGCGTCCACACATCGGTAAAGCCTTCGTCCAGCAGCACCTGAGTCAGGTTGCGGTGCTCGGGCATGATGAACATGTCGCTGGACGCAGTGAGCCCCGGCACCAGCAGCACCACGTCCTTGCAGGGCGCGCGCTGGAAGCGCAGCAAGCTGATGCCCAGACCATCACCGGTACTGGCGTAGTGGGTACTGACATTTGCGTCTTTCACGCCCTCCAGGCTGTGCAGCGGAATGGTGCGGATGCGGGGTTCGCGCCCATGGCGGCGCGGCAGGCCATGGGTCTCCCACAGCTTGCCCATAAACAAGCGGCCAAAGCGCTGCACCGCGTGCAGGCGCTCGCCCAGGGTGGGGGCGTCTGCCTGAAAGGTGGTGAGCTGGTGCAAAAAATCGCGCACCTGAATATGCAATATGCCGCTGGCCAGCAAGGTCGCGGCGCCCTCGTCCGCAGCGCTCACATGCCCGGCGTAAAGGTTCACATACAAGGTTGTGGTGTCAGACCAGGTGTCAAAGCCAAAGTCGTCGCGGATGTCTTTGCGGCCGCAGAGCGTGAGCGCTTGGCCAGCGGAGTTTTCAAACTTCAGGCGGTACAGCATGGTCTTGCGGTCTGCATCGCCGCTGTCGGCAAACAGGTTGAATTCTCCTGCCAACACCGGTTGCCGCCCACCGATGTAGCTCCCCTCCAGATACCCGATAGCCTGCGCATGGTGCGCCGGGTCGGCAATAAAGGCGTCCAGGTCGTCGATGCGGATGGTGAGGTGAAACATCAGCGCCAGACCGCCGGCTTTGCCCTCGTCATACCCTTGTTGGCAGGTGTGTTGGCCGGGGCTGATGTAGCCCTTCATTTCCTCAGTGAACTGAAAGGCGACCGGTTTAGGCAATGGCTCAGGCATGGGGTACTCCAAGGGTGTCGTCCGGGGCCAGGCCGGTGATGTCTTCTGCAATCCACTCCGCCAGCGCGGTGATGGTGGCGCTCGGGTTGGCCCCCACGCCCGTGGGAAGGATAGATCCATCCGCCACATACAGGCCGTGGTAGCCGAAGGCTTGCCCCCGCACTCCGGGCAGGCTGCTGACCACCCCTTGGGCGGGTTTTTCGGCCAAGGCACAGCCACCCAAGGGGTGGACCGTGATGTTGTTGCGCACCGGCCAGGCCCAGGTGGGCTGCGGAGTGTAGCTCGTCGCCCGGGTGAATTGCTTGAACCGCTCACCACAGGCCACCATGGCGTCGTAGAGCGGGCGGCTGGTGGTTTGTGGCCAGTCCAGCGCTAGCCTGCCGCGCTTCAGGCTGAGGGTGCCGTCGGCAGCGTCCTGCCCCATGAACAGGAGCACGCTGCTCCGGTACGACACATCGCCCTGCAGCACCGCATTGGCATAGGCAACCACCGAGCCGCTCCATTTGCCGGAGAACAGCTGGTCCATCCAGCGCTGCTTGAAGATTTTTATGGTGCGCGCAATCCGGCTGAACACATAGCCGGGGCTGGCGGCGGGGCGCAGTCCTTCGACATACCAGGCAGCAAAAGCGGGGTAGGCCGCGTCTTCCAGCATGAAGGCGGGCTGGCCCGGTTGGGGTTGTTGCAAGCCATAGTCGATGTACTGGGTAATCACCGGGCCGTAGTTGGGGTCGGCATCGCGCTCACCGCCGGTCACAAACGACAAAAAGTCGCCGTTGCCCGAAAAGCCTTGCCCCAAGCGTTGGCTCAGGCGCGGCAGGGTGCCCAGCGCATCGCGGCAGCGAAGCAGCAGCTCGTTGGTACCTAACGTGCCGGCTGACACCACCACCCGGTGGGCCAAGGCATGCTGCGCTGTACCTGCGTCGTCGCGGTAGTCGACCCGGTAGCCGTAGCGGCCATCGGCGGTGCTGTCAGTGTCACCGGCTTCATTGAGGGGGGTGATGCAGGTGACCTCGCTACCGGTTTCTACCAAGGCGCCATGCTGCTTTTCTGCGGCGTACAGGTAGTTCAGGTCGAGCGTGTTTTTGGCGTGTACGTTGCAGCCCACATCGCACTCGCCGCAATAGGTGCACGAGGTTTGCAATGCGCCAAAGCGGTTGCGCTCCTGCTCGCCGATCGGCAAAGGGCCGCTCTGGCGATTCGCGTAGCCCTTGCCGAAAAACACACAAATATCGGCAGCCCGGCTGGTGCCACCATCGGCTTGGGCAAAGTCGGCATACAGGCCGGTGCGCTGGATGGTCCGGCGGACATCGCCTTGAGCCGGCGGTACAGGCCGGGCACCCAGCACACCTTGCGCTATCCGGTAGTAAGGGGCGAG
>JAIXVK010000231.1 GCA_027483085.1 Comamonadaceae bacterium
CATTGAACGCTCAGGTTCTGCTGGCGTGAGCGCAGCAAGGGGTAGCTCGCAAATGCTGAACCGGTGTGCGCCGTCCCGCTGGATTCCAAACGGGCAAACGCACCGCCCAGCTGGTAGTAAAGGCTGCTGGTAGCCACCCCCACGGTGAGGGGCCCCACCAGTGATTGGTAAGCCACACGGCCATAAGACAGCCCCTCACCCGAGGTCAGCAGCCGGGCCGATGCCATATCGCCCCACCCCATGGGTTCGTTGACATACAGGCTGGCCCCCACCCTGTAGGCGCCCGTGTAATGGTTTCCTTGGTTGTCTAACTCCAAACTACCGCCGACCTTGGGTCCCGCAGCAAGTTGGACCACCACATCGGCAGTACCGGGCTTCGTCCCGGGGCGCAGGGTGGAGCGCGCAAGCACACCCGGCAAATCACTGAGCAGCAAAATCCGCCGCTCGAGTTCTGCCTGCGTTACCGGGCTTGCATCCTGCAAGCCGGCCAGCAGGCTGGACGCGGTGCGATCCGACACCTCGGAGGCATTGCTTAACTCCACCTGCCCCAGACGCCCCTCCAGCACCTTCAGCTGCACCACGCCATTGGCAATCTCCTGGGCGGGCACCAAAGCCTGCGCAAGAAAATAGCCCCGTTCGCGGTAGTAGCTGCTGACCTTAGCCGCCAATTGACGCAATTCGCTAAGCGTGTAGTCGCGACCGGCAATGAATCCACTGGCCTGGACCAGCTCCTGCGTGGTGAACGTCTGATTGCCGGCCAACGTGAGCGCTTCGACCAATACCTTGGGCCCGCTGGACACTACCGAGGGCTGCACCTGTTTCGCATCAGGGCCCCAATCCGGCTGCTTGGTGGACAAACTGGGCGATGCAGGAATTTGCTGCAGCTGCGTACCCGCATTGGGGGTTTGTTGAGCCCGTGGCGCCGTTGTGGCAACAAGCACGAAAGAGCCCAACAACAGAGACGGAAAAATGGTGAGGTGTGGCACGGCTGAAGCAGGATTCGGTCGTATTCCTGGCGGACGCCGGCCTCAGCAGAAGCGCTCGCAGGGGTGATGGGAAGGTAGTGTACGAGAGCAAACCCCGACATTGGACGGGGAAAACGAGCGTGCGAAAGGCCCTGAAGGTGAATCCCTACGGGGCCTTCTTTGTGGATCGACACGGCGATGGATTGAGAACTCCTTGGGGCCGGTTGTGGAAATCGGCCAGTGACTGCTTTCTGGAAGACAATCCCACCCACTTGTTGCACCGCGGGAAACGCAACCGACAAGCTGGAATTAGCGTGAAGCCAACACATTGCCCCCGCTTCTCGATTTGCCTACCTTTCATCATGGATAAATTCTTGCTGCAGCAGCAGGTACTGGAGCAGCTTGCCGAAGACCTGCGGCAAGTCGAACAAGCAGTGCGTGCGGCCCATGAAACGGCGACTCACGAAGAGAACATTGCCGAAAACAAATACGACACATTGGGTCTCGAAGCCGCCTACCTGGCCACAGGCCAGGCCCGGCGCGCCGAAGGCATCCGCCAGGCGATGGCCCATTGGCGCCAATTCCGCCCGCGCCCCTACGACGCCAGCAAAGGTATTCAGATCGGCGCGCTGGTCTGCCTGGTCGATGCCGACGACAAGCAGCAACAGCTTTTTCTCGGTCCGGATGGAGGCAGCATGAAATTGGTCAGCGGCATTCAAGTCATCAGCAGCGAAGCCCCTTTGGGAAAGGCGATGCTGGGTAAATGTGAGGGTGATGAGGTGTGGATACAGGTCGCTTCAATCCGACAGCAGTTTGAGGTGCTGCGGGTCTATTAACCCGCAAGCAAGCCCATGCCAAATTGGCTGGGGATGGCTAGTCTCGTCGAGACTTCTGAGCTGCTGTTTCAGCGAGTTTCTTGGCCCCTGCACGTTTGACGGTTGCTTTGGCCGCATTCGCGCGGATCGCGCATTCCAGCGACAGGCGTGCCCACGGGAGCATGGCGTCGTGTGAGTCCATCGCCTCCTCAGGTGCGGTGTAGTAGCCCATCGAAGCCGTCTTGGACTTTCCCACATACACAAACCGCTCACACCCAGCCGCTTCAAAGCGACTACGACAGACTTCATCTGCTTTGAGCCAAAGTTTGTCGCCGCCGCCAAGGTCAGCAATGATGGCGAAAGTAAGCCCCTCAACCGATATACCCCAGCCGCCAAACATCCGCTTGGCTAAGCAACGCCCTTGAGTGGAGAGCAGATCACAGCAATAGTCTGCAAACTGGCGATTTTTTGCGGGGTTCACGATGGCGGGCATTGGCACATCTTAATGAGGCAGTCGTGCCAGGCCAAAACTCGAACGACGCTCATCGCGACATAGGTGGCCTCGACAAGCTCGCCTCATCGGCAACCGAGCGGAGGACTGATTGGGGTCGAAAAAATCATCAAATCCGACCCTAGCGCACATAGAACCTGCGCAACCAGCTATCTTTTCAATAGCAACCCCACCATCACCACACCGACTGCCGCCACAAACCACATCCGCGCAACGCTGCTGGTGGCGGTCATGGCACCACCGGCTACCACCGGGCCGATGACAGCGCTGAGGGAATAGGCCATGGAGAGGCTGCTGACGTTCCAGGCCATGTCGGGTGTGGGGGTCTTAGTGGCGGCAATGAGTGCCAGGGTGAGGAAGGCGGTGATGAGCCCGCCCAACACAAACAGGGTGGCAAACGCTACCGTCACGCCGGGCACGCATGCGAGCAGCGCAGCGGCAAGGGCGGTGCCCAGCGCGGCCAGAGCGCCGGCGGCGCGCAGGCCCCAGTGGTCGGCCATCCAGCCCACGGGGTATTGCAGCAGCAAGCCCCCCAGTCCGAATGCGGTGAGCAAATGCGCGATGCCTTCGGCCTCAAACCCGCGGTCGCCCGCGAACACGGCAAACAAGCCGGCCAACGCCGACTCCAGCA
>JAIXVK010000247.1 GCA_027483085.1 Comamonadaceae bacterium
GCCGGCTTAGATTGAAAACTACTTTTTAGCTATGGGGGTATGAGGTCTGGTTATATGGAGGCCGCAGGGATCGATGGGAAACAGGTTCAGCAATGCTAGCTTTCGAGCCAAAGCGGAAATCCACTGTTTGAGTTTCAATGCCCAAAAGCAGACGCAGATGAGCGCTTTCAGCCTGCCCGCAGTGAAGCGGGGTCCGTAGGCCTTTGGCCACCCGTCAATCTACAGACTCATCAAGTGGTCGCTTTTGAAGGATGTCTTCTGATTAGTCTGTATTCAAATATCACTGAAACTGATTGCGGCAATCAGAATTGATGAGTTCACTTATTGAACCCAAAGTCGCACCATTGCGGTTCAGGCAAATCGCCTCAACCCTAACCACTTTGGAATTACCTATGAGCGACATCATCTGGCCCGCAGGCTATGTACCCGGATTTACTGAAAACTTCTGCTCTAACGAAGTCATCGTCACTGGACTTACCGTCGCAGACGTCTGGCCCTTCTTGAACACCCCAAGCCGCTGGCCCACTTACTACGCCAACTCTGCTGATGTGCGTTTCTATGACAACAAGGGCCCCGAGTTGGCATCTGGCGACCGTTTCTACTTTTCGACCTTCGGCTTCCCCGTGGAAGCGCAGGTCGTCGAGCATGTGGCACCTGTATTGGGTCAAGCCGCCCGCGTAGCGTGGCACGGCTGGGCAGGAGAGGAAGGCACTGACGGTCGCCTGGATGTGCATCACGCGTGGCTCCTGGAAGAACTCTCCGGTGGACGCCTGCGCATCCTGACGCAGGAAACTCAAAAGGGCAAACCTGCCGCAGAATTGGCCAAGGCTAACCCCAACCCCATGATCAACGGACACCAAGACTGGCTCAATGGTTTGGTAGACGCAGCCCGCAAGGCCAAAGTGGCATGAGCCAGACCATCGCATTTCTGGGCTCGGGCGCCATGGGCAGTCGCATGGCTGCTCGGCTCTTGCAAGCAGGCCATCAGGTCAAGGTGTGGAACCGCAACCCCTTCAAAGCCCAAGCTTTGGTAGATGCTGGCGCACGTCTGGCGATAAGCCCACGTGAAGCGGCTACAGATGCGGACTTTGTCATTGCCATGGTGCGGGACGATGAAGCATCACACCAAGTTTGGTGTGATGAAGAGTCGGGTGCATTGGCGGGAATGAGGCAAGGTGCGATTGCCATTGAAAGCTCGACTTTGTCAATCGAAGCAGTTCGGGCTCTGGCCACCGCTGCAGCAATCCATGGGGTGGCCTTGCTTGACGCGCCGGTGTCTGGCTCCCGTCCTGCCGCGCAAGCGGGCTTGCTTGTCTACCTCGTAGGCGGCGAGAAAGCAGCATTCGAGCAGGCTGAGCCTGTGTTGCTCTGCATGGGTTCCTCCGCACAACACGTTGGCCCTGCGGGTCACGGTGCAGTAGCCAAACTGGTCACAAATACTCTCCTGGGCATCCATGTCACAGCACTGGCAGAACTCATCGGGCTGTTGAATCACCAAGGTGTTTCTGCCCAGCAGGTTCTGCACGCAGTGGCTGCAACACCCGTATGGGCGCCGGTAGACCACTACCTGTCCGGCTCCATGCAAGCCGGGAACTTTGAGCCACAGTTTCCTGTGGAGTTGATCGCCAAGGACTTTGGTTACACGGTAGCTGCAGCAGGAGGCGCCGCGCAAGCACCCATCGTTTCAGCAGCTTTGGCCGTGTACGAACATGCAATGCATTCGTCGCTAGGCTGCGAGAACATGACGGCGGTGGCCAAGCTTTACAGGTCTTGAAGCGTGGTCTGTCCGGGCAACTGTCCACATGCGCGGACCAATTGCTCACGTACCCATTGTTGACGGTAGTCAGTGTGGGTACGGGCATGCCAAGCCAGAATTTTTGTGAAGCCTGCAACTTCCAGCGGTGGAGCTTGAACCTTGAGGCCGGCAATGTCCTCGAGTAAGCGCTCCGGTACCAATGCCACCAGGTCGCTGCTGCGCACCATGTCCAGCAGCATTCCAAAGCTGGGCACCGACACCATAACCCTTCGCGTCAAGCCCTTGCGCGAAAGCGCGTCATCGGTAGGACCCGCAAAGCCGCCACCTTGCAATGACACGATTCCATGGTCCAAGGCGCAAAAGGTCTCCAGCGTCCAGGGCATTGACGCTGCGGGATGCTGGTCGCGCATCACGCAGACATAGCGCTCTTCAAACAAGGTGCGGCTGTGCAAGTCAGGAAGAGCCAGCTCGGGCGTCACCAGCGCCATGTCCAATTCGCCACGTTCCATTCGTTCCAAGAGCGCGGGGCCGTTGACTTGAACGACTGAGATTCGAATGTGGGGTGCCACCGGCCGCAATGCGGCCACAAAAGGAACGACTACCGCACGCAAGGCATAGTCCGTTGCGGACAGGGTGACTGTGAACGCTGCTGTGGCGGGATCAAAACTGGTGGGCTGAATCAGCGCCTCAATGTTAGCCAGGATGCGCTTGATCGGTGACTTCAACTCCAGCGCCCGCGCTGTCGGCGCGATCCCCCGTTGGGCCCTCACAAAAAGCGGGTCCCCAATGGCATCGCGCAGGCGGTTGAGCGTAGCGCTAACTGCCGGTTGAGTAACTGCAAGACGCTCAGCGGCTTTGGTGACATTAAGCTCGTCGATCAGCGCGTCGAATGCCTTCAAGAGGTTCAGGTCCAAGTTGCGAAGTTGCATGGCCTAAGGCTTGGGTAATTGGGAAGGAGGGGAAAACTCAGAGGCATCTTGTACCACGGCACGTACAAGATGGGAGGTCTTGGTGGACCGAATAAGGATTTAACAGCTGTCTTTGCCGGCAACACTCATACACATTACCTGACGTTTACATCAGTGACGTAGCATTTCCGAACAAGGAGTTTTTGAATGCCCTCATCCATTTCCCGCCGCACAACATTGGCATGCCTCACAGGCGGTGCCATCCTCGCCAGTACCGCTTGCTCATCCGCGATGGTGTCCGTTGCCAAGGCCGTGAACAGTTCAGACCCGTTGCGTCTGGACCCAGCGCGATATGAGGCCCAAACCATCACGGTTGATGGTCAAAGTATCGCAGTGCGTGCCTACCTGGCCGTGCCCTATGTGTCTAAGCCGGTAGACGCGCAGTACCAAATCATGAACATTTATGTGCCGGAAGCGTACTTTCAGGGTGCGCAGTTGGGTGGGTTTGACGCCCGCACGGCGCCAGTTTTTTTTCCTAACCAAGTAGGTGGCTACATGCCCGGTAAACCGGGCACCGCACAGTCGCCCACCCAAGGTCCGCAGGCCGGCAAACCCAGCACGATTGCAGCGGCGTTGCTCCGGGGTTTTGTGGTGGCTTCACCTGGTGCACGTGGCAGAACCCTCAAGGACTCCAGTGGTGCCTTCACCGGAAAAGCGCCCGCAGCGATTGTGGACCTCAAGGCAGCAGTGCGTTACCTGCGCTGGAACGCCGCGGTGTTACCCGGTGACATGGAAAAAATCATCTCCAACGGCACCAGCGCGGGTGGTGCTCTATCTGCCTTGTTAGGCGCCAGCGGCAACTCGGCGGACTACGAGCCCTACCTGCAGGCCCTGGGTGCAGCGCATGGACGCGACGATATCTTTGCGGTGTCAGCCTATTGCCCCATCACCAACTTGGAACACGCAGATGCTGCTCACGAATGGCTTTTCAACGGGGTGAATGACTACCGCTCCATCCAAATGAGCATGTTGGACTTCAACATGACCCGCAAAGAGGTTGCGGGCACCTTGGCTCCTGCGCAGATCGCAGTGTCGGATGCTCTCAAACCGCTATTTCCAGTCTATGTCAACAACCTCCAGCTCCGCACGCCCCAGGGGCAAAAGCTCACACTGGATGCACAAGGCAATGGCACCTTCCGGGATTGGGTAGCTGGGTACTTGCAGACCTCGGCCCAAGGGCAACTCGATGCCGGAAAGGACATGAGCGCTTACAAGTGGCTCACCATGCAAGGTAGCAAAGTCCAGGCGGTGGATCTGGACGCATATGCGCGGTACGCAGGCCGCATGAAGCTGCCTCCCGCATTTGACGCCTTGGATGCATCCAGCGGCGAAAACAACCTGTTCGGAAACTCATCTATCGACAATCAGCATTTCACCGATTTTTCGGTGAAGTACAGCACGGCGGCGAGCGCTACCCGTGCGGACGGACAACTGGTGAAAATGATGAATGCCATGAGTTACATCGGCAGTGCCGAAGCGAAGAAGGCGACTCGTTGGCGCATTCGCCACGGCACAATCGACCGGGATACTTCGCTGGCCATCCCCGTCATCCTAGCCACAGCGTTGCAAAACAAGGGCTACGCCGTGGACTTCGCTATGCCATGGGATGTTCCCCACAGCGGAGATTACGACTTGGAGCAGCTATTCGCCTGGATTAAGTTGATTGCGTCTCCATGAAAAACAATTGGTTTCTAAACAAGTCGATCTTCTCTTTGTGGTGATCCGCTTATCAAGTTTCGGCGCTCAAAAGCAGACATAAAGTAGTGCCTGCAACTGGCCCGAAGCTGCCTTTCTGAGATCCAATCCGAACGCTTGTACGCTCCATTTGCTACAAAAAAAGTAGCTGCTCGCACATATTCTTAGAGCGCTAGCGGCCAATTTTGCCTAAAACACCAGCGCCAAGGGTTGCGCTGCCAAAGTTCGCCAAGGCCGGAAGTCTGATCTTCAGGGCCTGGGCGCACCTCAGGCTTTCTTGCCGCGCAACTCTTCCATGCGTTCGTTGAAGTAATTTTCCACCGTGTAGCGTTCGGAGA